>JAYENH010000284.1:0-3650 GCA_034721995.1 Bacteroidota bacterium | reverse complement strand
ATACATGATGTTTTCCGCACTTTTTTCTTTTTTTGATCATATTCACATAATAGTATCTCCCTTCAAAACAAAACACCAATCTCGGAAAATAAGATTTAAACATTGCCACTAAAACAATTCCTTCATATAGCTCGATACCTTCTATCAAAAAAAACGGAGGTAACCCAATTAGATTACCTCCTAAACAAACAAGCAGATTACCCCTTAACTAATTAAGGGTAAACCATTATATTATTCTAACATCCTCCTACTTCTTGCTCCTCCTGATGCATTACTTCGTTTTTATCATATACGTTTGGATATGTTAGTTCCCATTTCTTAAATCCTCCGTCTAAGTATTTAACATTAGTGTACCCCATTTTCTCTAAAGTTGCTGCAACCAAAATTCCCCGATGCCCACGTTTGCAATACACAATAATTAAGTCGGTTTTTAAAGGCTCGTATAAGAACTTGCTTTCCCAATAAGCAGTTTTAGCTATATTAAACTCAACTAGTCCACGTGGCAAATTAACCGATCCGGGGATATATCCCGGGTTGTGTTCGTTTGGCTCACGAACATCTAATATTAAATACATAGTACCGGTGTCGATAACATTTTTAAGGTCTTCGACACTCATAAGATCGGCAGTTTCTAATGCCTGTGTTACAAATAAATCCTTATCATAAATAATTTCTTCTTCGCCGCAACCGGCAAAAAGCATCATAATTATTCCAATCGCTAATGTTGAACTAAATATTGATTTTTTCATTCTATTAAAATTTAATTTGTTTTATTTTTTAATGTCTTTTAGTTTTTTCTGACTATCCAATTCATTGTCTCTAACTTTTTTCTCAGTTTCGTGCATTGCATCGGCTACAATATCTTTCACATCTTTTGTGTCGGTTTTTCTTGATTTTCTGGTACTAATAATCTTTTGTCCGGCTTCTTCAATGGCTTCTTCAACAATTTCTTTTACTTCATCGTCGTCCATTTCTTCCCATCCGGTTACCATTGCATTAAGATTAGAAAAAATGGTGTGCCCTGTGGTAATTAAATACAAATGTACTACTACAAATGCAATAAGAATATATGCGCCAAAAGTGTGAATTATTGCAATAGGTTGTAACGAAGATACTTCCATAATTGTTTCGGGATAATTGAAATAATAATAGAACAATCCTGAGCCAACCATTACAGGAATAACCAAAACTTTTAATCCTAAGTAGATAACTCTTTGCAAAGGGTTTAGCTTCGACAAAAGTTTTTTGTGGGTAGGGTGGGGCGCATCACGAAAAATTCCAAACAAATAAAAATCAAGCTGTGCTTTAAAATTTTTCATTGTTGGAATGTAGTTTTTCCAGGCATCGGTAGTTACATGCCAGAAAATAGCAAATACAATAAGAACGATAAATGCCCAGGCACCATAGTTGTGCCATTGTACAGCCACATCGTAACCTAATAGTTCGTAAGAGCTGTGAATTTCGAATCCGGTGATAGTAAGTGAAAATATAAGGACAGTTTGTGCCCAGTGCCAGAATCTTTCAAATGCTTGATATATATATACTTTTTTCATTAGTATCGAATTTAATATTATGAGTTTTCCTTATCTTTTTTGAATAACAAACTAAACCGCAATGTTGAATGGACAAATATTCCGATTAGCGAGAGCAATATTAAGATTATACCTGTGGCATCGAGAGCAACAAGCCTGTCGCGGCCCGGCATATAAAAATCGTTTAAGCTTGCCAGTCGGCTATTATCCCTCACATGGCATTCTTTACAACTAAGCGATTTCTCTGTTGGCGATACCATGTGGTTTAATGGCCAGTACATTTCGGTTTCAATAAAATCATATTCACCACTATAATCCTGGCCTATGTATTTCATTCCTTTGGCAGAAGCTACATCCCAGTCAAAATCTACCCAGTATGCACCCTGTCCTTTTTCTTTGTCCCAAAGTTTTGGTTGGATCAATGTAAGATTCTTCGAGTCATAAATTTGTTTGCCCCTGTGTACTTTTACAGGCCAAATCTTAGAAATCTGTGTATTCCTGGCACTATCTGGTTTTGCTGCATACGAACCGTTTAGCGAATTCATTTGAATAGGAGTGTTGGCAGTATCTAAAACATCGGAAACAAGTGTGTGGTTAGCAGTTCCGTTAAACCAAAAGTATTCAGGTGTTACATGGTCGTCCCAAATAAATGTTCCTTTTATGCCCAGATACTTGTGATTTCCGTCCTGGTCGTTCCAATGCATTGGATGGCCATCTTCGTCTAACTCACCGGCTGTTGACCAATCCCAAATCATTTTTGTAGAATTAACTTTTGCATATTCAGGTATGTGGCATGTTTGACAGGCAATTCTTAAGTTGTGTTCATTCAACAACATATCGGCATGTGGACGATCGGTATGGCACATCTCACATGTATTTCGATTTTTATTTTCCGACGACATGGCATAAACCTTTCCTGTAATATTATGGTTTTCGGTTATATGACATTCTGTACAGGTCATGTCAGGTCCATCTGAACACATGTGGACATCAACATCTTTTGAACAATCAAGCAGGGCAATTTCCAAATCGCCATGTTTAACATTGTTTCCGCCACCACCCCAAAAGTGACATATACCACAGTTCTCTTTTTTTGGTAATCCAATATTTGAGGCAACATAATTCAAATCGACCGAGGCTTTCGGAAGGCCGGAAGCTCCCTTTTCTTTTTGATAAGTGTCTGTGTTGTCGTGGCATACAAGGCAGTCTATGTTGTCCTGATTGGCAAAATCGAAAGATTTATCTCCCCAACCATAACCTATGTGGCAGCGTGTGCATGTTGCTTCGCTACCTGCAACACCTATACAAAAGTTGTTAAGGACATTTTTCTTCCCCAATTTAACAACTCCTTTTCCTTCGATGTATTCTTCGCGTTCCCATTTCCAGTGAGAAGTTTGCATAATTTCGCCACCACGTTTGTTGTGGCACGATAAACAAGCAGTAGTTACTGCCTGTGCTGTCTCAAAGTCTACTTGTAATTCTTCAAATTGACTATGATCCGCAGACACAGAATGTTCTCCGGCAGCCACAGGCATTGCCGGTTGAACCAAAGGTTTTTCAATTTGCATGATAATTAAAACCGCAGCTATAGTCGGTATTAATATCATTAGGATGTTTGGTATTAGTTTGTGCATTTTATCATCTTTAAATTATATCTCTTTTTAGTTGGGGGCTTTCTTATGAAAACCAAAAAGTTTCTTCTAAGAAATTATTGATATTGTGTGTTTATCTTTTTGAACAGGTAGTTTTCCAACAGACGGAAAAAAAGACTGCCGAAAAAGCGGCAATACCAATTGATACATATTTAGTGCAATCGCAGGAAAATCCCAATGTATCCATAAGTATACCTGTAACAACAATAATCAGGTAAGTGAAAAAAGCTACCATTGCGAACAAAATCACACTCTTTAATATAACTTGTTTGTTTGTCTTCATGATTTATAATTGTGTTAATATTAATAATAAAGCTGCCGATAAAAATACGATAACAGTAAATAGTTAGCTTTCATTTGTCAACGGCAATTCTCATTTATTTTAATAAACTTTCTCAGGAAATATTGTAAAATGTAATATGTTATAAAGTAATATAAAACATATTATGCGATACGTAACCGTCAT
>JAYENH010000283.1:0-3651 GCA_034721995.1 Bacteroidota bacterium | reverse complement strand
TGGCGGAACAGCGAGCCTGATAATTTCTCCATCGTTTTGTGGGTTAATCCCAATGTTGGCTTTCATAATTGCTTTTTCGATGGGTTCGACCATTGATTTTTCCCAGGGTTGAACAACAATCATTTTGGGGTCAGGAGTACCAATATTTGCAACCTGGTTCAATGGTGTATTGGCTCCGTAATAATCAACATAAATTCCTGCTAACATGTTAATATCTGCTTTACCTGCCCTTATTCTTGCTAATTCGCCAACAAGGTGCGAAATGGCATTTTTCATACTTTCTCCGGTAATTTCTAATTGCATCTTTACTTCTTCTTCCATAACTATATACTTATACGTTTTATATTCTTCTTTAACCTCATTAATTCATAACCTCACTTAGTTTGCTGAATACAAAATTAATACGAAAAAATGAACATTTAATCAAATTGAATCAAGTAATTCATAATCAAGTTAATCATAAAAATCATGAATAATCAAGGTTGAAAATCGGCAATAAAAATAGTTATTACTTTGAATTATCAACAATATTTTGAAATAATTTCTCCTGAAAGTCAATAATTCTTAATCAATCATTAATAATCAATTGTAAACTAATGTCCCGATTTTTTCTCCCCCGATAAGTTTTAGCAGGTTTCCCTTTGTGTTCATATCGAAAACCAGAATGGGCAAATTGTTTTCCATGCACATAGTAAAAGCTGTGAGGTCCATAATTTTCAATCCTTTTGCATATACTTCATCAAAAGTAATTTTGTCAAATTTAGTTGCCGTTGAATCTTTTTCGGGGTCTGCCGTATAAACACCATCTACGCGTGTACCTTTCAGGATTACATCGGCTTCCATTTCCACGCCACGCAATGCTGCCGCAGTGTCAGTCGTAAAAAACGGATTTCCCGTACCAAAAGTAAAAATTACTACTTCGCCAGCCTCTAAAGATGTCATGCACTTTTCTTTTGCATAACGTTCGCCAACCGGTTCCATTTTAATGGCTGTTAAAACACGGGCCTTTTGTCCAATGTTTTCGAGAGCCGACTGAATGGCCAGGCCATTAATTACCGTAGCTAACATACCCATGTAATCGCCCTTTACGCGGTCAAAACCTTTATCAAGCCCCTGCATACCACGGAAAATATTGCCACCACCAATAACAATTCCTACCTGAGTACCCAACTCGCAAATCTCTTTTATCTGCTCCACATATTCGCCAAGGCGCACTTCGTCGATACCATATTGTTTATCCCCCATCAAAGCTTCGCCGCTCAATTTTAATAAAACCCTTTTGTATTTTGCCATTGTTATAAATTTTTACACGAACAGCAAAGATATATTTTTCAGGATTGTAAACTTCAAAAGTTTGTGAATAAATTAACAAGCAGAAATTATCGGCTAAATCATATCTTTTATAATGCCGGGGAAAAGGGATTTTATAAATAATTCGGTTTTAAGCATCTAACGAAAACTAAATTATAAACTCCGAACCGTACAAACCTGCTCCTACCTGAAGATCTCGGCAAGCTTTGCAGAAAGTGCTGAACCCCGCAGGTTTTTTGCAATTATTTTACCCTCCTTGTCGAGCAGAAAATTACTGGGAATGCTGCGTACATTATATAATTTTGCCGGTTCCGAGTTCCAATATTTCAAATCGCTAACATGGTATGGCCACAATAAATTATCGGCAATAATTGCATCTTCCCATGCTTTTTGGGTTTTATCGAGCGAAACCTGAAAAATTTCGAAACCAAGTTTATTGTATTTCTTATAATTTGCAACAAGGGTGGGACTTTCGCGACGGCATGGCGAGCACCAGGCAGCCCAAAAATCGAGCAACACATATTTTCCGCGTAACGAGGAAAGTGATAATACTTTTCCATCTGGTGAAGGAAGTGATATTTCAGGTGCTATACTCCCAATATCTAAAACATTTTGTGCAAGGTTTTGCTCTCGTTTTTCATTTCCCATTTTCATTACATTCGAATGGAAATTCTTTACATGTATACTTGTCGGATAATTGGCCATCATGCTCGAATCTACCATTTTGAAATATTCCTTGTTGCCTTCGAAGGTGATTAATTTCTGACGGCCAATTTGCTGGTACAATGCAGCAATGCAAGCCAGTGAGGATGAGTTCTCTTTAAGAAATGAAAACAAATACTCTTTATGTGCATTTACCAATGAATTGGCTTGAGTAGCTATTCCCGATAATTCTTCTTTTTTCGACGGATCTTTTAGTAGAATGTTGCGTACTTCGGTCAATGAGTCAATTTTACTTTGCAATGCCGACAAACGGCTATTCAAATCGGAGAGCTGTTCCGATCCTGGCGATCCGGCAACATCAATTTTTTTCCCAAGTGTATTGCCATCGCCCGAAAGTTTTATTTCCTCGTCCTTATCGATCAGCAAATAATTAAAAGCACCTTTTTCAATTCTGATTACAAAAATATTAGGTGTTTCGGTTTTCCCACCAAGCACAAAAGCACCGTCCACGGCAACTACAGCAGAGTCGATTGCTTGTGGTTTGCCCATACTAACTTCCTCGAGATAAACGGTTTTGCCTTCTGCATTGATGAAATTGCCATCAATTGAAAAATTGTTATCGCTTTTAGTTGTAGACGGACTGCCACATGCGACAAATAATACTGACACGATAGAGAGAATAAATAATCTGTTCATTTTGTTGAAATATTTTTTTGATTTAAGCTCGCAAATATAGGAAAATCCTTGTTGCTAATAAGACAAGAATTGGTGTGGGCGTTCAACACAAATAGTATTTTGTACATTTGTAAAAAAATTTCAGCCAACGAAAGTAGTTGATTGGACAAATGGTCAGCAGCAAATTTACAACTCACATCAGGACTATAACAATGCAAAAATTCCTACGTTTGCAGCCAAATACGGTTTTCATGTATTTAAAGTAGCCTCTTTATATGTGGCTTTTGCCATGGTAATTATTATTTTTGGATCAATTTTTATGTAAATGCCAAAAGTTCATAAATACGTTTTAATTCTGATATCAGGACTTCTCTGGTCAGGTGTAGGTCTGTTTTTAATCAGACTGGCTTTTGGTTGGTTTTCAGAACTTTCTTCGAATGAAATAATTTTTGCCCTTGTAGCAGGATTATTATTAGGAGGTGCAATCGCTTATTTTGGTTTTTCCGGCCTGGCTATCAAAAACATTGATCGTATCAATCAATATCAGGGAAAAGTTTGTGTCTGGGCTTTCCAAAAGTGGACTACATATTTACTGATTATTTTTATGATGAGCTTAGGCATTTTCATGCGAAACACACCTTTCTTTCCCAAGTATCTTTTAAGCCCTATATATATTGGTATTGGCTCTGCTCTTTTTTTCGCAAGTTTTCATTATTATCGGTGTCTTATAAAAAAAGCAAAGAAAAAAAATGCCTAAAGTAAAACACAACACTTTAATATTGATTACCGGATTTATTTGGTTAACAGCAAGTATGATCCTGTCGTGGAGGGCATATAGCTGGATCGGGCAAATAACAAGCATTCAACTTGGAATAGGGATTATCCTGGCCCTTCCTTTGGCATTTATTAAAATCTATTTAATTTTTCGTAAACTTACGCTCAACAACATCAAACGCATTCAATCCATCAAACAAACAAGCATTAGTATTTGGGAATTTCATA
>JAYENH010000282.1:0-3651 GCA_034721995.1 Bacteroidota bacterium | reverse complement strand
TTTCAATATGATTAGGTAGCACCCTGTAATAAGCAACAATAGTTTTTCCCCATTTCGATTTATACGGTGTTTCTGCTGATACAAATTTACCTGACTCGAAACATTTTTGTACAGCCGGTGAAATACCAGCTTCGATAAGCGGAGGAAAGATAAGGATATCAATACTCTTAGTAGCTTCGATCGAGGGTGAACCAAGTATTTGTAGTAAACTTGCATTGGCCTCAAGAATCCGGCCTTCTCTATTTACCGAAAAAATACCAATTGGGGCATTCTCAAACAACGAGCGATAACGTTCCTCACTTTTGCGAACCGAATCTTCGATTTTTTTACGTTCGGTAATATCAGAAAATATGGCAACAAAATATGTTGGTTGGTTATTGTCATCAACAATCATGGAGCATCTTTCATCACAAGGAAAAAGAGTACCATCTTTTCGTTTGTTATTGATTTCCCCTTGCCAATGTCCCGTCGACATCAAGTCCGGAATAATTTCATCTTCCAATTTTCTTTTACCTTCATCATCAGTAAAATTATACATCGATTGTCCCAGCACTTCGGCTTTATTATCGTAAGCCATAATTTTCACCAAACTATCATTTACATAAACAACTATTCCCTGAATATCTAAAATTACTATAGCCTGACTGGTGGTTTGAATTACCTTAGATAGTTTTTGTAATTCTTCGTAAGTTCGTTTTCGTTGTGTAACATCCCGAAAGGTACCTTCTACTCCTGCAAAGTCATTATTCTCATCATAATAAATTCTTGAATTGGTTTCGACAAATATATTGCTACCATCTTTTTTTCTAAATTCAATAAGGTAATTTTGTACTCTTCCTGTTTTTTTTATTTCAATGAGAAAAGCTTCCCTGTCAATTGGGTTAGTGTATAAGGTGGATAGTTGTTTTCCGAAACAACTTTCATCGTAACCCGTAATCTCAATAGCCGAGGGACTAATAAATATCACATTTCCTTCTTTATCAGTTCTGTAATAGCCATCAATCATATTATTAATAATACTTTTGTATTTATCCTCGCTTTTCTTTAGAGCTTCTGTGGCTTTTATTTGTTCTGTAATATCACGATTAATTGATAAGCAAGCTTTATCCCCTTTGTAAATTATTGGTGTAACAACAACCTCTGACCAATACTGCGAACCGTCTTTCCTCTTTTTTATTTCGGTAACTCTAATAGCCTCACCTTCTAATAATTTATTGTCCCACATGGCATGGATAAAATCTCCCGATTCTTGTACGGCAATATCTTTTGCTATATTCATGCCTGCCAGTTCGTTTTGAGTATAACCCGTTTGAATTTCTGCCGCAGGGTTTGTTTCCAATATCTGTCCCCAATCTTTCCCTCCTATTTTTGCAACAAAAACAGCATCGCCCAAATCATTAAAAAGCCTTTTGAACCTTTCGTTGCTTTCCTTTAATTCTTTCTGAATTTTGTATTCCAAAGAAATATCCCTGAAAACTAATACAGCTCCCTTTATTTTACCGGTTGTACCTCGAATAGGTGAAACGGAATATGTAATATGAATCCCGGCTCCTTCTCTGGCAATAAGTACAGCTTGTTTAGCCTTATCTTCGGTTTTCCCGGTTAGTAACACTTGTCCTATCAAACTGGATATCGGTTCGCTTGTTCCTGAATTGTTAATTTCAAATACCTTGCTTATTTGCTTGCCTTGTGAAACTTCTAATTCACATCCTGTAAGTTTTTCTGCAATCGAATTCATGAAAGAAATATCGCCACCCTCATCAACAGCAATAAAAGCAATGTCAATTGACTTCAACGCCTCACAAAGATTTTCATTGCTGTATTTATAAGAATCATTGCCTTTTTCAATTAAATCCAACTGTTCCCTGAGTTGTTCGTTTTGCTCTTTTAGCTCATCATAAGTGGGTACATTTCTATTCATCATTGTGGAATTAATTCCCTAAAATTTCAGTTTGACAAATTACTTTATTTCTGATAATCTACAAAATAATTCGCTGCGCTGTCATTCGCTTCGCGTCATTTTACTGATTCAATGATAGAATGAACAAATGACAACATAGCAATTGACAATGAATGACGCGTAGCAAATGACTATCGAATTACCTTAAATGTACTTAGCAGTTTGTTGTTACTGACTGTTAAAAAGTAAATGCCATTTTCATACCCTGATAGATCAATTATGATTTCATCTTTGATATCAGGAAAATAAAGTTCGCTAACCAACTGGCCTATGGAGTTGTGTAGTTTTATGGTAATATTTTTGTCTAATCTGTTATTTTGCAATGATATTCTCAAATACTCATTAGCAGGATTCGGAGATATATGTATTTCATTAAAGCCGTAATATTCCAATTCGGTTGGTACTATAGTTATTCCTCCACATAAATATTCAAGCGGGCGGGTACAGGTATAAGGAACATAATTTTGAATAATAGCTGAATTTGTAAATTGGGCAATCTTTGCCGTATCGGTTAGATAGTCAATTGCATAAACCTGCTTATTGTTTTGCAAATACTCCTGCAAAATCCCTATCCTGTAGGTATCAGGATTATATTGATTATTTTCATCCAAAGAACCGGGAAAGAAAACATCCTCAACGCCAATCCCGTTTATTGCATCGAAATATGCAGCTTTCAATACCGGAGAAACATTCATTTGATCCCATACATCTTCTCCATTCTGTGGTATAACTACAAATGCATTGTTTCCCCTCACCGAATCGCAATAATCCCTGATATCAATTACGAATTGGCACATTAACGAATCTGCCAAAGGCTGCTCTGCATTTACTTCAGACCAATAGTAATAGCTGTCAATTAAATCCATATATATTCCGTCGAATCCCTGCATCAGTATTGTATCTAAGTAATTGTAAACAATCGACTGCCATTGCTGATTCCAGAAACGAACTGCATAATTTCCAGGCCAATTGGGATTTTCCTGACCAAGCCAGGCCGGTGGGGATGTTGCCCACAACGATTGCCAGTAGTAACGGTAATCCTCGGCTTCACCAATCGAAATATAGGATATAGCATATTTACCACTGTTTTTTACCGAGTCAATTTGCTGAACAGTCCATTTTTGGGAATCCAGGCCATCGGCTGAATAGTCAATAACAATTAACTCGAAGGATGTGTCGTTGACTATTGTCTGGATGTCGATTGTTTGCAACCAATAGGCCCAGGGTTTTACATTCATCAGGTTTGTTTGTGAATATGCCTGAGCAAATATAAAAACTGTAAGGCTTAGAACTTGCAATCTTTTCATACTTTATTTTTAAATATTGATATACTAATCTTTCTTCTTTTTATTTTCCTTATAAACATAGTTAATTTGTGGTTCCTCTCTTTTTCCTGTCCACTGTTTGTATAGCGGATTACCTGCTTTTCGCATTGGCAACGAGAGTTTGCACGAAGGACATTCATTTACGTTATCTCCAATATATTCGCCACATGCAGGACAACGCGATGTATCAGACATCCAACTATGTTGCTCAGAAATCGTTGTATCTTTTTCGGCGAATGGTGTTTTTTTAAACACTTCATTTATCGTCCGCTTTAAACCGTTTTCAATCACAAAAACATTAAAAACATAAAAACCCGAAACAAGTAAAACAAAAAGAATTATAAACCGCTCGATACTCATGCTCGA
>JAYENH010000281.1:0-3673 GCA_034721995.1 Bacteroidota bacterium | reverse complement strand
AGTTGCTAAATTTTTTCACTTCGTTCAAGATTAAGATTGATAGTCAATCGACATAAACTAAAGCAAACTAACAAAATTCGTTTTCACTCTTTTCTTAGCGGTTTAGTATCACTTCGTTTTTGCATGACCAGCGAAGCTAGCACTGAAGCTAGCACCGAAGGTAATAAAGCGGCTTAATTATCCTTTGATATTAATTCTTGATATAAATTATATAAATCTTCTGCCGTTTTTTCTGTCGTAAAATGATTTGCAATATGCCTTTTAGCAGCTTTACCATATTCTGCTCTTAATTTCGGATTCTCGTATAAACTAATAATGGCATTAGCTAAGGCTATTGGGTCTTTTCGTGGAACAATATACCCGCATTTTTTGTCGTTTACCAAACCCTGATTCCCAGGAATATCAGTAATTATTGGAGGAACTCCCAAACTCATAGCTTCAATTACAGATTTTGTAGTTGCCTCACCATAAAGCGATGATAAAACAAAAATATCACTGGCTTTTACAAGTTGAAGGGCATCTTGACGATAAGCCGTAAAAATAATTCGTTCTTTATGTGGACTTTTTTCAAGTAAGCTTTTTACCTCATCAGTATCTAAACCTTTCCCTATAAGAAGTAGATAAAAAGGAATATTTGTAGGGATATGATATGTCGATTTTATTAAATAAGGAATCCCTTTCATAGGTCTAGTGTTAGCCACAATGCTTGTTACTATTGAGCCTTTTGGAATCGAAAATTCAGATAAATCCGCAGCTGTTATGTCTTGATACCATGAGGGGTGATGCCCTTTGTGTATGCAAACTGCTTTATTAGAAGTAAAAAGAGTATTTCGATTAATGTAGTCTGAAACTCCTTTTGCAATACACCATATTTTATCAACTCTTGGATGAAGATATTTGAAATATGCTGTTGGATCCCACCAGTGAATATTCCCTAGGTACCCACGATATAAAACTACTTTTACAGCTAAACCTTTTGCTGCACGTATCCCGTTTATTATTGCTTTTCCATTAAATAAATGTATGATGTCATATTCCCCTTCAATAAGTTCTTTCCTAATAAAGGCAATTTCTTTCTTGTCAAACTTTTTTAGTGTTTGAAAATCAATGCACTTTATCTCTGCCTTTTTAAAATCATCATTGTATTCAGCATCTCCTTGTGTCATTATACTCACTTGAACTCCTTTAGCTGCTAAAGAAATCATCGCTTCTGCCTCAGGTCGTGACGAAACTCTTCCATGATAATTGCTGATGACTAATATTTTCACTTTTTTTTACAAAGGTAAAATTAATCCTTGTTTAAAACTTGCATTTATTAATTGAACTTACGGAATTGCAAAAGTAAAAAGTTCAAACTCTTCTTTTTTTATTCATCTATTAAAAAAAACTACCGCACCAACGTAACATTACCACGTTTTACCACAGTCTCTCCATTCAGCAAAACCGCTTCCACATAATACGCATAAACTCCAACCGGAGCATCTTCTCCGTGGTATTTGCCATCCCAGCCGCAATCTTCCAATGCCGTACTTCGACCCGGCTCAGCATGACATTGGAAGATTTGCTCGCCCCACCTATTAAACACCCTGAAATCTTTCAATTCCTGAATATAAGTGCTGCGCACATAAAGTACATCATTTTGCCCATCGTTATTGGGGGAGAAAATATTGGGCACAAAAACCGGGTTTTCGCAATCTATAACTTCCACTTTCACAGTGTCATAATGCTCCTGCACATATTCGTCTACAACATATAATGCATAAACCGTAGTTTCATGCGGGCTTACGGTTGGCCTCGGGATACTGTCGTTAATAAGACTGGCACTGTCTCCGCTTATCACACTCCATTTAAAAGTGCGGTTTGTATTTTCATCCCACCCAAGTGTTATTTCTTCTCCTTTGCATAGCTCGGCGTTCTGCCCGGCATCTGCTTCGTAGTAAAAGCCGGTACAATCGTAAAGGGCTACGTCGTCAATATAGATTCCAGCACTATATGGGAAAACTGTAGAGCAAAACCATGTGTTATTTGTATCAGGTTCTACAAGGTGAATAGTCAAATCGCTTTCGAAAGAACCAATAGTTATATACTTCTCACCTCCTTCAGCAATAAAACTGCCCGAAACCAGTGTCCAGCCGTATTTGGATGGTAAACGATAATCGGGATTGGAAACCTGCGGTGTGTATTGAATAAAATTCCAACCATCTGTTGTATTAATAGCTGTTTTTGAAAAATATGCACCGAAAGCATCAGAGGTAATAGTAGCGCAATCACTTGATGAAATATAAGCGGAAAAACAGTATTTATGGCCTCCGATTAACGAATCATTTAATAATGTTTGAATTATTCCTGTTTGAGATGCAATTGTATCTGGGCTCATATTTTCGTAAGTCATCAATAATACGTAGGCAAAATTGCTATGTGGATTTTCATAACCCGTAAAATTGATGGGGGTTCCAAGTGTTAGCGTTGCAGGAGAATCACATATTGAGTATTTTTCATGAAAATAACGAAAAATCCAATTATTTGCTGAATACCAGTTTTTAACAACCGGTGCCCAAAATGGTACAGAATCACATAGTAATGGGTTCGTCCAGTAGATTGAATCATAAATTTCAAAACCCGGATTTGGAATTAAGTTTTGAGCCCGGGCCATATCAGCCCGGGCAAAAAACAATATAATAATCAATATTGTAAGTGTGATTTTCATTTACAACTATTCCTTCAAAATAGTGATGTTTCCAATAAATATTTCATCTTGCAAACTAAGTGAATAATGATATATACCACTTTGAAGATTAAGATGTTGTAATTCGGTATTCATTTCAATATCACCTGTCCAAACAATTCTACCGGAAACATCATATATTATAAGACGAGCTTTTCCCGAAAGGGTTGCAGAAAATAGAGAAAATGTTCCGCTTGATGGATTTGGAACGGCTTTTACAAAACCTGTTTTATTGTCTTGTGTTTTGCTGGATGATTTATCATTGCTCTCTATTTCACATACATTTTCATATACAGTACCGAACGGATCAAATGCAGCTGCAAGAATGCGAGCCTTATAAACCGCTTCCCCCTCTGTGAAAGGGCATAATGCCGCTATTTCCCGAATTCGGGCAATATCATTTGAAGTCAGAGTGCATATTCCTGAATTTTCAATCGCAATATAGTATTGATTAACCTCTTTATCCAACTCATCGGTAATGTCATCAGGAATAAGACCTGCATTTATAATGGCTGCTTCATTCAGCATGCTTGCTTCGCGTAGTACTAATACACTGTCAAGAAGACCTGTTGGCTCATAGTAAAGTGAATCAACAAAAATAGATAATAATGAATCTGACCGCAACTGCGAATTATTTTTAACGATCTTGTTCATTCCTTTTTTTACCCAGATTCCTGTTTCAGTTGATATTTGTTGAATATCCTGAGTTATTGTTTTTTGAGCCTTACTTGTTGATAATATTATCACCTGTTGTGGACAGCCAATAATTGGAGGTGTTGTAGAAGAACTTGTTGGTATATATGGTGCATATAGATGATAATTTGGCCAATAAGTGCTTGTGTTTCGACAATACATTAATTCTGGTGAACCAGATAATGGTGTGTACTGCTGTCTTAAATTATGTATCCCCACCCACTGATTATCCGCCGGGTGCGTATCATCGCCAAT
>JAYENH010000280.1:0-3674 GCA_034721995.1 Bacteroidota bacterium | reverse complement strand
GGTGCAAATGGCTACCTCGGCAAATACGTTATTGCAGAAGCTATTCAACAAGGGTATAAAATAATAGGATTCAAATTTAATCACATACGATCTACAATAATTGATCATCCTGATATTCAATATATCAATTGCGATATTTCAAAACCAATATCCAAGCAATCAGGTATAAAAGAAATAATCAGCAATAGAAATATTGCAGGAATTATTAATACTGCCGCCTTACTTGGAAGCTCCGACTATAACAAAAATTACGAGGTAAATGGACTTGGTGTTAAGAACATCATGGATTTCGCAAAGGAAATAAATGTATCTAAAATAGTACAAATAAGCAGCGTAGTTGTCCTTAAAAGCATAAAAGGCCCTTATGGTGTTACAAAATTAAAAGGCCAGGAATTTCTTATTAATTCTGATTTTGATTATACAGTTTTTATACCTGCACTAATTTTAGGTCCCGAAAGCTTAGGAATAAACCGAATACTAAAAAATGTATTCCGTTTTCCGTTTTTTGTTCCACTTATCGGAACAGGCATACAAACCCAACATCCGGTTTATATTAAAGATTTTGCTAAATATATTGTAAAATCTGTAGGGAACCAAGCTTCGAAACAGAAGGTTTATGAAATTGCAGGCGACACTGTTATTTCATTCAAAAATTTAATAAAGCTTATTCTAAAAATCAAGAAAAAGACAAAAATATTTATTCCTGTCCCGGTGTTTATTGCAAGTACGTTAGGTAAGATTTTTCAGACAACACAAAAAGTCCCTGTTTTTACTGCCGAACATGTTAAAGGTGTATTGCAAGATTCAAAGCTAAATACAACCATGCTGATTAAGGATATGGACTACAAACCAACACCACTGGAAATAGCAATGGCAGAAACCCTGGAAAAAATAAACCACAACTGGGATAAATATTTAGACATACATGAGGAGAAAGTAATTCAGATAAAAGAATTTGTATAATTGCAAAATGATTTAGTACAATTAATGTGGATTTAGTGCAATAGACAAGCATGATAATGAAAAAAGGTAAAAACAATAAGGCTGAAACTTTTTATAAATGGATAGGGATAAGCATAGCAATTTTGCTTTTTGCAGCTATAATTTTGCAAGTTGGTTACAGAATAGGAAAAGAGCAAATTAAGGTTTGGGACGAAAGCAGCAGTGCCCGAAATTCTGTAATTATGATGAGTAACCAGGATTATATTGTCATCAGGAATAATGGGATACCCGACCATTATGATGTAAACCCGCCTTTCGGCCTTTGGCTAAAAATTATTTCGTATAAGATTTTTGGTGTAACCGAATTCGCCGTACGCTTCCCCTCGCTTGTTTCGGCTATATTAACAGCCTTGCTTCTGTTTTCTTTTTGTACATTTTACCTCAAACAAATTTGGCTCGGCAACCTGCTGCTTGCAATAATGGCTTCAACATCGGGTTATATGGGCTATCATGTAGCCCGTACAGGCGATCCCGATACTTTACTTACCCTTATTATTGCAATATACAGCATAGCGTTTTTTGTTTTTCTTGAAAAATATCCTGATAAAAGAATCAAGTTTTTAGCCATTTTAGGGTTTATGGCTTTTCTTGCAATATTTACAAAAAGTATTGCTGGTGTTGCCCCTATGGCCGGTCTTGCTTTTTATAGTTTAACTCAGGCAAAAGGCCGGAAAATGCTTTTAGATTATCGAATCTACATAACCGCTATTATTTCTTTAATCCTTGCATCAAGTTATTACATAATACGAGAATTGGTTGATGAAGGGTTTCTGCAAGCAGTTTACGTACGCAACTTTAAGGTTATTCAAGATTATTATTACGAACCAAAACATCCTGAATTTTCATTTTATATCAATTATTTATGGACTGCGGCATTTAAACCTTTTTTCTACTTTGTGCCCTTATCTATTATTCCTGCTTTTTTTAGCAAAAATAATCAGATAAAAAGACTTATCTTATTTTCGTTTATTGCAGCAACAACAATACTAATCGGACAATCATCTATTGAAATAAAAAACGAATGGTATATAGCACCGATATATCCATTTCTGTGGCTGTTGTGCTCGCTCGGCATTTATGGTACACTCGAAATATTGCTCAGGCTAATTAAAAACATCAAAATAAAAAGAATCGTTTCTGCAATAATAATACTTGTACTCTTGGGTTCTATTTATCCATTATATCTAAAAAAGTTTAAAGAAAACTATAAATGTACCATAAAAAATGCTTTCATTTATCATCCTGAAAGAGAAGGTGATTTTTTGCGAAAAATCAAAAAGGAAAATCCCGAATTCAAAAGTTTTAAAGTTATTTCTCCCTACGCCAAACGATCGACAGATTTTTATGTCCAGAAATTCAAATACTTAGACAATACAAACACTTTAGTATTTCAGAGCGATTCTCTTCCGGTACTAACTGCTGGTGATACAATAATTGCTTGTTCGGCTAAAACAAAAATGCTTATCGAAAAATATACAAATTTCGAACTTATTGATGAAAAGAAATATTGCAAACTCTATGTTATTAAGTAACGAAAATAATTTTAATATGAATAGCCAAATAATCGGAAACAAACTTATGATTTTATAAATAATATGACAATATAAAAGAAAGCAGAAAATTCTTACAATTAATAAAAGAATCGTTTAATTGTAACTGCTCAGGTAGTTTATAATACTGAAATTGTGTTTTTTATGATGAAAAACAAATTGTTTTCAATATTGATTTTTCTTGTGCTTGTGTTTTCAATGGAACTGCAAGCACAACCATCGTGGCATTTCAACAATACTGGGAACAACCATACTATTCTAATTCAAAACAGCATAGAAATTTCTGTTGATGGAATACAGGTTTTACCGGGCGATTACATCGGGGTTTTTTACGATTCACTTGGCTCATTGGCTTGTGGCGGTTACATGCAATGGCAGGGCAATACTTCAACTCTGGCAGCATGGGGGGCACAATCGGGTAATGTTGATGGTTTTGCACAGGGCGAGGAATTTACATGGAAAATATGGATCGCATCAAATCAAAGCGAGTTCTTATCTACAGTAATTTACATTTCCGGCATGTTCCCAAATCAGGGAAATTTCACGGTTAATGGCATGAGTGGGCTGCAATCGCTTTTGGCAACCAGTCCCCAACCGCCTTCTCCTGGCTGGTACTACGAAAACACCCCACTTGTCCATTCCATTATTATTCCCGATACAATTTCAATTCTATTAAATGGCAACCCAATTGTTTCGGGCGATTACCTCGGTGTGTTTTACGACTCGCTGGGCACACAGGCTTGCGGGGGATACTTATGCCGTACAGGGCAAACCGATACACTTCTTGCTTACGGTCAGACTTCGGGCAACAATGCTTTTTCTGCCGGCGAAGAATTCTCATGGAAAATATGGCGTGCTTCAAACGAGGTTTCGGCCTGGGCCAATGTTAATTATTATACGCAAAATATATCCGATTCGGCCTTTTTCATTAATGGAGGCTTGAGCCAACTTGCAACACTCTCAGCAATTTCGGGCAAGGACTTGGGAATTACTGACCTGCTTTGGCCACAAAACTCATGTAGCAACCTCGGCAGCAACGAATCCCTTGAGCTTGAATTTACTAACTTTGGATATGGTTCTTTATTCAATTTCAACCTCGAAGTTCATATTAATGAATCATGG
>JAYENH010000279.1:0-3677 GCA_034721995.1 Bacteroidota bacterium | reverse complement strand
GGTTGAAATTTTGATTTCTTATTGAGAATTATAATTAAAATAAAAAATAATGGGATTAGGAATTAGGAGATTTATAATAAAGCAAATGCGAAAATCGGGATTTGATATTGTTAAATACCCAAACGAAGATTTAGAACGAAGGCTATTCATTATTAAATATTGTAAGATTAACAAACTGTTTGATATTGGTGGTAACAAAGGACAATATGCTTTACTGATGCGCGAACTTGGATTAGATATGAATATTGTGTCTTTCGAACCTCTATCCAGCGCATTCGAGGTTTTGCAAAAAATTTCACAAAAGGATAAAAACTGGATTGTTAATAATTATGCTTTAGGCAACGAAAACAAAGTGAGCAAAATAAATATAGCCGCAAATTCGGAAAGTAGTTCAATATTAGATATGCTCCCCTCCCATTTTAAAAGTGCTCCGTATTCTAAATACATCGACACCGAAACAATTGAAATAAAAAAGCTTGACTCGGTATTCGATTCCTTTTATCAATCCGAAGATAAAACTATGTTAAAAATCGATACCCAGGGTTATGAAAAACTAATTTTGGACGGTGCCGAAAAATCGCTCGAAAAAATCAGTCTTATTCAGCTCGAAATGTCGACCATACCTTTATATAATAAGGAAACTCTTTACCTCGAAATGATAAATTTCCTGTCTGAAAAGAATTTTGAACTTTTTGCTCTCGAAACAAATTTTATAAATCCCAAATCGGGCAAGTTACTTCAATTAGATGGCCTTTTTGTAAACAGTAATTTGGTTGAAAATCCAGATTAATGACTTTATTTATTTTGATAAAAGTATTTCCATTAGAAACAGAAACAACATGATTATTCTGAGTTTCAGAGAAACACAATACTATCCATATCAAATCATCCCTAATATTTCTTCAACAATATTTTCGGCACCGCCGGCTATTTGAAGAATATTAGCATCGAGCATGTAGCAGGGAGTAGTGGCTACTTTATATTTATTATCAACAATAACTTCGCCATGGTTACTACCATAATGTGTTGCACCAAGTTTTTCGATAGCCTTGGCAGTTTCTTTATCCTGCCCTATTGTAAGGCTTATTTTCGGAAATAATTTTGCCAAAATTACCGGTGCAATACAAAGTGCCCCAATTGGCTTTCTCGCATCAACTGTATTTTTCAAGGCTTTTTCAACATCAGGGTTTACACTTAATCCGGCTCCATCGAAAGCAAATGTCGATAGATTTTTTGCCGCTCCAAAACCACCTGGCAATATCAAGGCATCAAAATTGGCAGGATTGTATTCTTTGATATTTTTAATCGCCCCACGCGCAATTCTTGCTGATTCGATCAAAACATTTCTTTCTTCCGGCATTTCTTCGCCGGTAATGTGATTTATTACTTGCGCCTGTTTAACATCCGGTGCAAATATTTCGTAACTTGCACCCAACTTCATAATTGCAAAAAGTGTGAGTGTGGCCTCGTGAATCTCAGAGCCATCATATACACCACAACCGGCTAAAATTACTGCTATTTTCTTCTGATTATCCATAATTATTATTCTTAATGATTTGAATCCCGAAAATAGGATTTTTTGTAGTTTCGGGCAAATTATTTTAGGAACAAAAATAAAAACCAAATAAAAACAAGATGCCACAACATCGCCATTTTATTTTAAATAAACCTTTTGGAGTTCTGTCTTTATTTATTTTCAATCAAAAGGGAAAGAAAAAATTACTCGGAGAATTATTCAATTTTCCTGAAAAAACTATGGCTATTGGCCGCTTAGATGAAAAATCGGAAGGATTACTATTTCTTACTACCGATGGGGTTATGAGTGAATTTATCAGAAGTAAAAAAGTTGAAAAAGAATATTATGCCCAGATAGATGGCCTGATTACCGAGGAAGCTATTACAAAAATTGAAAATGGAGTTGAAATAGGTGTTGAAGGCGAAAAGTATATAACAAAACCCTGCCGTGCATTCATGCTTACAGTATCTCCGGATTTTCCTCTTAGAACAAAAAAAATCCGTGATGCCAGGCACGGCCCTACCAGCTGGGTATCAATTACGCTTACCGAAGGAAAATTCAGACAGGTCAGAAAAATGACTGCTGCCGTTGGATTTCCAACCCTTAGGTTAGTCAGGGTGCGTATCGGAAATATTCGATTAAGTGAATTAGAACCCGGCGAAGTAGTTGAAGTGAATGATTTTCATCTTTGATTATTTAAGCCTTTTTCATACTCGAACTTCCTGCCAACCAACCGGTGGAATAAGCAATTTGCAAATTATACCCCCCCGTTTCTGCATCCAAATCAATAATTTCTCCGGCAAAATAAAGTCCTTTAATTAGTTTCGATTCCATTGTCTTTGATGATATTTCTTTTAGGGATATGCCTCCTGCAGTAATTATTGCTTCTTTAAACGAGCGATAATTTGCAATGTCAAAGTGCAGGTTTTTAAGAAGATGACGAATTTTTTTTCTTTCTTTTGAAGAAATTTGATGACATAATTTTTCAGTATCAATTTTTAAAAGACTGATAAAAACCGGGATCATTGAAGCTGGTAGCCAATATTGAAAAATATTTCCAATCATTTTTTTGCCATGCTCATTCAAATCGCGAAGCAAACGATTATCAAGTTTTTGCTCATCAAGGGCAGGTTTGAGATCGACAGTGATTTCTACCTTATTTTTATTTTGCAATTCTTCAACAACAATTCTGCTAAGTGTAAGAATTATGGGGCCTGACAATCCAAAATGTGTGAAGATCATCTCGCCAAAATCTTCGCCAGCTTTTTTACCGTTTACCCAAACAACAGCCCTTACATTTTTCAGGTTTAGTCCCTGAAGCTTTTGTGCTACATCACCATAGGTTTCTAATGGAACAAGTGCAGGCATAATCTTACTAATTGAATGCCCTACACGTTTTGCCAATTGATAACCTTCGCCATTAGAGCCTGTTGCAGGATAGGAATTACCTCCTGTTGCAAGAATTACTTTCTCTGCAAAATATTTTTCCCCATTTGCCTGTAGCCCCTTTATGGCATCATCATCAACTATCAGTTTTTCAACCCGCATACCACAAACTATCTCCACTTTAAATTCGCTAACCCATTTCAATAAAGCTTGCAAAATATCCGAAGATTTGTTGCTTGCAGGGAAATAGCGACCTCCGCGTTCCAATGTCGATTCCACACCATATCTGTTTAGCAGTTTAATAATATCATCAGAATAGAATTGTGAAAATGCATTTCGCAAAAATTTTCCATTTGGGTACACATGCTTAATGAATTCAGTAACAGAAGAATTGTTTGTTATATTGCAACGACCTTTACCAGTGATCAATAATTTGCGCCCTTCCTGTCGCATCTTTTCCAACACAAGCACCCTGCCTCCCATTTCAGCGGCTCTTCCTGCTGCCAATAAGCCGGCTGGCCCTGCACCTATAACAATAATATCATAACTTTTCATTTGTGCAAAGGTATCGTTTTCTTGAAAAAATAATCTTTCATTCAGGAACTTAAAATTTGCTTAACTTTGAGCTATAAAAAAACAAAAGTTGAGATGAGAGAATTTAATACATCGGGGCCAAATATCCCCAACGAGCATTATACTATCATTAGGCACAACATAATTGACAAAGGTCTTAAGCTTGTAAAAAAGAAAAGATATTTTACAATTTGGGCTCCGA
>JAYENH010000278.1:0-3678 GCA_034721995.1 Bacteroidota bacterium | reverse complement strand
TGAAACCAATAGTTCGCTTTTTTGCCGCGCCCGGCAAAGAAGCTTTGAATTTATAATCCATCACAACAAGGATTGAAACTTTGTAAATCTTTGGGACGGTGCAAACGATGCCGGACTTTGAATTTATAATCCATCACAACAAGGATTGAAACCACAACTGCTGATTTGTCTAACAACGGTAATTTCCTTCTTTGAATTTATAATCCATCACAACAAGGATTGAAACTGAGGATCAGCTTGTTTATGTTGGAATGAGTAAAAGCTTTGAATTTATAATCCATCACAACAAGGATTGAAAACTCATTCGATGACTCAAAGTCATCGGATGAGTTGTAGACTTTGAATCATGAACCTGTCGGGATTGAAGTTGTTAATTTGTAATATCAGTGAATACAAGAGAGTTTGTGGAGTCTAATTGTTTCTTTATTGTATTCAGTAATACATCCTTTTTTATGGGTTTCGAGATGTAGTCATCACAACCCGATTCTAATGCCTTTTCCTTGTCGCTTTGCATGGCAAAAGCCGTTTGTGCAATAACAATAACTTTGGGCCTTATTGCTTTTATCTGTCGCGTTGCTTCATGTCCATCCATTATCGGCATACGGATATCCATTAATACAAGGTCGATTTCACTATTGTCTTTAGTCATCGATACTGCATCCAAGCCATTTTGCACCCAAAATATTTTTGCATTGGTTTTATTAAGCATCCTTTTCAGGAACAAATAATTTGATTCCATATCCTCGGCAATTAAAAATGTTTTACCGGAAAAATCAAAGCTTAGTTCAGGCAAATTGCCATTAACTACTCCATCCTCAGGCCGAATAATTACATCGTTTAAGGTAAAATAAAACGTACTTCCTTTGCCTTCTTCCGAATCAACCCTAAGTTTGCCATTAAGAATTTGACAAAGCTCTTTGCAAATTGCCAGGCCAAGTCCAATACCTCCATATTTGCGGGTGTAAGCATCGTCAATCTGCCTGAACTTTTCAAAAATTATGTCTAACTTTTCTTTCGGAATACCTATTCCCGTATCACTTACAAAAAACTCAATATCATTGTTCTTAATATTGAAACCATATTTTATTTCTCCCTTGTCGGCAAATTTAGTTGCATTGCTCACAAACTTACTTATTAGTTGAAGCAGTTTTTTCTTGTCGGTTTTTATTCTAAGGTTTTTAATTTTCGGGTCAGGCTCGTAAATACTCGTTAGTTCGGGTTTATTCAGCTTAAGCAAGCGTGTATTGATTTCATGTTTTATTGAAGTAAAAAAATCGGCAATTGAAAAAATTTCTATTTCAACACTCGAAACTTTACTTTGGATCATAGATATTTCGAAAATCGATTCAATAATTTTCAATAAATCATATCCGTTTTGATTAATCAGTTTGGCCATTTCAATAATATCAGCCATATCCATTTCATCGGTAATCATATCGCTAAATCCAATTACTGCATTCAAAGGAGTCCTTATCTCGTGCGACATAGTAGCAAGAAAAGCCGATTTAAGCTGATCAGATTCTTTGGATTTTTTAAGAGCTTTCTCAAGGTTTTGTTGTAAGTTATTTTGTTCGTCTTGTCCTTTTCTACGATTTAACAAAATGCTTACATGATGGGATACCTGTTCTAACAGTTCCATATCGTCATGCCCAAAAGCATCCTCATTTTCATAACTCTGCACGGCAACTACGCCAATTACTTTACTTTCGATAATTAAAGGTACACCAAGCCAGATTTTCGAAATGGTACCCACATGTTCGATTTCGCCCAATTGAGCTAATTTTTTCTTTATTTTGGCATTTGCGAGTAGTGGTTTTTTTGTTTTAATGACATATCCTGTTAATGTCTTTTTTATAGGAAAGGATTTAAAACTATCTTTCTGATCAGAAAAAAAAGGAAGCGAAATAGTCTTGCTTTGTTTATCATACAGGGCAATAAAAAAGTTTGTTGTATCAATAACATTAGCTAATTCGCTGCGAACTACATTAATATATTCATTAATATTTAAGGTTGTAGTTACAGCATTTGAAATATTAAATAATATTTTCCTGACTTTCTCATCTTTTTTAGATTTGGTAATATCAGAAAATATTGTTGCAAATTTGCCTTTTGCAGGCGAAAACGCAGATATCTTAAAGTGCATATCCATAGCAGGGAAAAACTCTTCAAAGGATATGGCTTCTCCTGTGGCTGCAACTTTCGAATAAATTTCAAGATAAGGAGCTCTTTCTGTTCCATAAAGTTCGGTTGCTAATTTATTTACAGCATCTTCTCTTTTTATTCCTAATAGTATTTCCGAGGCAGGGTTGCAATCAATAATCCTATAATTAACAGCTTGCCCTTCATCATCATATATTATATCATGAAAATATAATCCTTCGGCCATTTTAGAAAAAAGCGAATAGTATTTTTCTTCACTTTCATTAAAGCATAGTTTGACTTCGAGAAGTTTATCTCTTTCATCTTTTCTAATTAATGCGCTTTTTATTACTGATGGCAAAAGGTACAATCTTTCTTTAGTAACATATTCCCAAACCCCTACTTTAATTGTATTTGAGGCTTTCTCTTCACTAATCGATCCTGTTACAATAATAAATGGGATAAGCGAATTTGCATTTTTGGCGTGTTCCAGGGCTTGCAATCCATTAAACCCCGGCAGGCTATAATCGCTCAAAATAATATCGGGACCGAAACTTGATAATGCAGCAACGAAATCCTTTTCGTTAGCTACCCAGTTTAAATCAATAATAAAGTCGAGACCATTTATGATTTGCCTCTTTATCAGTTCCATATCCATTCTATTGTCTTCTAACAACAGAACTTTAAGTTCTTTTCTATTATCCATATTGATAGGTTCTCATTAAGTACCTCTTTGTCAATTTCTGTAACAATCCAATTAAATTCAACACATCACCAAAGGCCTGTACTTATTGGGTTATCATTTAAATTACACAATTATACTTCACATACGGATTACAATACGATAGATTTGTTTATAAGTTATACATTTTATTTAGCTTATGTTTTTTTCTGACACGGAGTCTCTCTTCCAATAAAAAAGGGAGCATCAAACTGATGCCCCCTTTTCGTAATGAAAACAAAATCTATACTTTATTTAACCACCATATTTTTGGTTGCCACAAAATTGTCGCTAACAATTCTGTATAGGTATGTTCCAGCCGCTAAACCAGTGGCATCGAAATCAACTGTGTAATGACCTGCCAAATAATTACCTGCAACAACATCCTGCAATTTTTCGCCAAGCAGATTGTAAATTGAGATACTAATATAGGCATCCTCAGGAATTTCAAAACCAATTTGAGTAAATTGCATGAATGGGTTTGGAATGTTTTGTTCCAACACAAAACTTAATGGCATCAAGCTTTGGCTAACTTTACCTGCAACAACAATTTCGTTGCTTTCATAAACATTCGTTCCCTTTTCCCAGACAACATCAATAACCGAAATTTGATTTGTATTTTGACTCCACAATTCAAGTGTAAATTGCTCTCCTGGAATCATTCCGTCAATGCTTGAGGAAAACTCATCGTTACCCCAAACAGTAACAGCCATATTTTCGCCATTGAAAATTCCGGCACCGATTAAAGTACCCGAAACAGTAAATACACCAAGTTCATCACCAATTGCAGGAGAATTTTCCCAAGCTGATGCAGGGAT
>JAYENH010000277.1:0-3687 GCA_034721995.1 Bacteroidota bacterium | reverse complement strand
GCGTTTTCTTGCGGAGACTAAATAGTGCCAGTTAGTAATAATGTAAGGAAGTCTGACTTTGCCTCTTTTGCGTTTCTGTTGTTTTGCTGTATTTGCGTGGAATGCCGAATTGGACGAAACACTTTGGATAAAAAGATAATCGGGGAACTGTTTAATTATCTATTTTTGTCAACTGTTTTTTTTTTGAGCGGCACATTTTTAAACATTATCATTATGAGTGGAAGATTTTCGATACAGGTAGATTCTGAAATAGGCGAATTAGAAGGGGTAATTGTCCATACAATGGGCAAGGAAGTTGAAAACATGACACCCGAAAATGCCGAGCGTGCATTGTATAGCGACATATTGAATTTGAATGTTGCCGGAAAAGAACATATCCAACTTAAAAAAGTGTTGCAAAAAGTTGCCAATACTTTCGAGGTGGTCGATTTATTAAGCGATATTCTCGAAAACGAAAAAGTAAAACACGACCTTATTCAAAAAATTTGCAGGTCAGTCGAAAACTGCCATCTTACAGAATATCTTATAAACCTTAAAAGCCGGAACCTTGCCCTTGAAATAATCGAAGGTGTTGTTTTAAAAAAAGATAATTTATCGCGCTACCTCAGCAAACAGCGTTTTGCTATTAAACCCCTGCACAATTTTTTCTACACTCGCGATGCCGCCATTTCACTGTTCGACAATGTGCTGATTGGGCGCATGGCAAGCAAAGTGCGCGAACGCGAATCAATGATCATGGAAGCCATTTTCGATTACCACCCGGGATTTCAAACCAGTACTATAAGTAAAGGATATGATGATATATCGTGCCAGAAAATAAATTTTGAAGGGGGAGACATTTTGATAGCCCGCGAAGACATTATCCTTATTGGCATTGGCGCACGTACAAGTCCTCAGGGAGTAGATTTTATTATTGAAAGGATGAAGGCCAAAAATAAAGACTGCCATATTATAGTGCAGGAATTGCCCACCGATCGCGAATCGTTTATTCACCTCGACATGGTTTTTACGCTTTTAAACCATGATGAGTGCATGGTTTACGAACCGGTAATTTTACAGCCAAATCGCTACAAAACCATTCATATTGCAATCGAAAACAGGAAAGTTAAAATCTGCGAAAAGACTAATATCCTGGAAGCCATGCACGAGTTGGGTGTTGATTTGAAACCTGTATACTGCGGTGGACAGGCCGATACGTGGAACCAGGAGCGAGAACAATGGCACAGTGGGGCAAACTTTTTTGCCGTAGGGCCGGGAAAAATTATTGGCTATGGCCGCAATGTTTATACTATCGACGAGCTTAGCAAAAATGGCTACGAGGTAATAAAAGCCAACGATGTTATTGCAGATAAAATTAAGCTTGCCGAAACCGAAAAGTATGTGATTACAATTGAAGGCTCAGAACTATCGCGCGGTGGTGGCGGTGCCAGGTGCATGACCATGCCTGTCAGGAGAAAAAAACTGGAGATGTAAATGTTTATCAATTTCTATTTTTGCATGAAGTTCACCATATAGTTTTTTTACTTTCTTTGTTGAGTTTGCAATATTTTTATTAAGTTCAGATAAATATTTCTCTATGTTTTCCGGATTGCTTCTAAGGACATTTTGAATACTCTTTCCTTGATAATATCTTCTCCGACACGGTCTAAGAGTTCTATACCCGTATATTTAGAAAGCCTTTTCCCTTCCTCAGGTATATAATTTGAAATTGAATTTTTCATAGGAGGAAGGGGCTATCATTTATAGGTGGTTGAACATTGATCCAATTTAGTTTATATACATCATTCTTAAAAGAATAATAATTTATTCTTTTTCTGCATAAAATCATATTGCACGTTTTTATACTTTTGTCATCTGTTTTTATCAGAAAAAAAAGAATACAATGCAGAAAGACCTATTTATTTACAATACCCTTAGCAGGAGAAAAGAAAAGTTTGAAGCCCTTAACGCTCCTTTTGTGGGGCTTTATGTTTGCGGGCCAACTGTTTATGGCGATGCTCATTTGGGACATGCACGTCCGGCAATTACTTTCGATTTATTGTTCCGCTACCTGCGCCATCTCGATTATAAAGTACGCTATGTAAGGAATATCACCGATGTTGGCCATTTGGAAAACGATGCCGACGAAGGCGAAGACAAAATTGCAAAGAAAGCCCGGCTTGAACAATTAGAGCCAATGGAAGTAGTCCAATATTTTTCTGATCGTTACCACGAAAATATGGAATCGCTCAATGTGTTAAAGCCAAGCATCGAGCCACGGGCATCTGGGCACATTATCGAACAGCAGCTAATGATCGATAAAATTAACGATGCCGGCTATGCTTACGAGGTTGACGGCTCGGTGTATTTCGATGTGAAAAAATATAATAAGAAGTATGCCTACGGTAAATTGTCGGGGCGCAATATTGAAGATTTACAAAGCAACACACGCGAACTTGAAGGCCAGGACGAGAAAAAGAACCCTTTCGATTTTGCACTTTGGAAAAAGGCAAAGCCGGAACATATCATGCGTTGGCCATCGAAATGGAGCGATGGTTTCCCCGGTTGGCACTTGGAATGTTCGGCCATGAGTACAAAATACCTTGGTATGCAGTTCGATATTCACGGCGGAGGAATGGATTTGTTGTTCCCGCACCACGAATCGGAAATTGCACAATCGACAGCAGCCAATGGAACGGAGTCGGTGAAATACTGGATGCACAACAACATGATTACCATAAACGGCCAGAAGATGGGCAAGTCGCTAGGTAATTTTATTACCCTCGAAGAATTTTTTACAGGCTCGCACAAGTTTCTCGAAAAGGTCTATTCGCCAATGACTGTAAGGTTTTTTATTCTCCAGGCGCATTACCGTAGCACCGTCGATTTTTCGAACGAAGCACTGCAGGCATCCGAAAAAGGTTTTCAACGATTGATGAATGCCATTCAGGTTTTAGAAAAAATCACAGCCGGGGATATGTCAACCGTAAATGTAAAAAATATTGAGAAAAAGTGCTATGCCGCAATGAACGATGATCTTAACAGCCCGGTACTGATTTCGCATTTGTTCGATGCAGTTAGGCAAATAAATTCTGTGGCCGATGGTAAAGAAAAAATCAATGATGCCGATTTAAAGCATCTGAAAAAACTTTTCCACACTTTTGTTTTCGAGGTACTTGGTTTGCGCGACGAAGCCAAAAAGGAAAGCGGCAATGAAAAAGCCGGCGAATTAATTGAGCTTTTGCTAAACCTTCGACTCGAGGCCAAAGCCAATAAAGACTGGGCAACCGGCGATAAAATCCGCGACAGACTGAAAGAACTCGGCGTTAGCGTAAAAGATAAAAAAGACGGTTTTGAGTGGGAAATGAGTTAGTCTCACTATGAACTTTGGGCATTTTTCATAAACCATAAAAAGTAGTTTACACTTTTTCAGTCTCAATAATTATTTCGCACCTACGGAGCTTATGTACATGGCTATTTCTGTTTCTACAAATATATCGTTCCTACGGAACTGTTAATTATTGACTTATCATACATCAAACAAAGCACGACTCCGTAGGAGTCAGATATTTATAGAAGTAATTGGCGAAATATTTTAAAGCTCCGGTAGGAGCGACATATTGGGCAAAGCCGAATCTTATTGGCAAGAGATCCAGGACTGACATGACCTGCTATTCTTAAATTCACGAATAAAAAGTGTAAACTGAG
>JAYENH010000276.1:0-14696 GCA_034721995.1 Bacteroidota bacterium | reverse complement strand
CAAAAGCAAAGATTATATCAATCGCTTGGTACGGAAAATCATTAAGCGTTCGTCGAAAAGTGCCTGGCGTTTTTCCGATAAAAGATACAAAAAGCGCATCAGGAGAATAGAAAAGAAAAGAAAAACCTGAAGATGCGGTAGAAGTTGGAAGACGGGAGACTGAAGACCTTTAATAAGTAGTCGATATAATCTGACATATAACTTTTTATGCAGGTCCAGGGAAATTATAGTAATTTAGGGCTGCTGTGTCTCAAAGACACACCGTGAGTTAAATAGACATTTCAGAGAATTAAACAATCCAAAAAAAACCTACAAAAGTGGTGATTTACTATTGCGAAAAATTACAGATTTACTATTGCGGAAAATTGGTGATTTTACTTATGCCATTTACACCTTTTCACTTTTGTCTTTCTTCTTCTATCTTTACACCATGACAGGAACATTGATAAATGCAGCAGCTATTGTTGTCGGGGGAAGTATCGGCTTGTTGCTCCACGCCCGTTTGCCGGAAAGATTTTCGAAAATCGTATTTCAGGGACTTGGGTTATTTACACTTTTTTTAGGGATTTCGATGGCCCTTAAAACCAACCAATTCCTTATTATGATTTTCAGTATTCTTATTGGCAGCGTGGCAGGCGAGGCAATGCGGTTGGAAGAAATATTAAACCGTTTCGGCGAAAAATTAAAAAAGAAACTCCGATTGAAAGGAGGCCGTTTTACCGAAGGCCTTGTTACATCATTCCTGCTTTTTTGTGTTGGCTCTATGACAATTCTGGGAGCCATTGAGGAAGGGCTGGGCGGCGAACCCAATCTTTTGTTGGCCAAATCGGTGATGGATGGTTTTTCTTCAATTGCCCTTGCAGCGGCTATGGGAATTGGAGTTATTTTTTCAATTATCCCGCTTATTATATATCAGGGCGGATTAACACTGGCTGCAAGCTGGGCGGGTGATTATTTTTCAGGGGACATTATCAATGAATTAACAGCAGTGGGAGGCATTCTGCTGCTCGGGCTTGGCCTGAAAATCCTCGAAATTAAAAATATCAAAGTCATAAATATGTTGCCTGCTTTGGTGATTGTTGTAGTTTTGACCTGGATTTTTATCTCAAAATAAACAGACAAAAATTATGAAGAAAATAAATTCGGTTGCTACAACCACATATCAGAAAAACGGCGATGAATTGATCGAGCCATATAAATCATCATACTTAGAATACAACAAAAACGGTAACATAACCTGCGTTGCACAATACATGCCCGATGGTGAAGTTGAAAGCAAAACAATTTCGGAATATGATGAAAATAACCGGCTGATACGACAAAGCGAATATTTTTCGGAAGATGAGATAAGCGAAAAAGCAGAATATATCCGCGATGAAAAAGGAGTACTCCTGGAAATAAAAAAGAATTATGCCGATGGTTCGGAATCAACACTCAGTTACAGGCGTAGCGAAAATACTTTAACAATTACTACTAACGACGAAGATGGCGAATTGGACGAAAAGGAAGTTGTGGTTTTCGATGCAAATGAGAATATTATTCTGAAGGAGATTTATGATTACAATAACAAACTTCAGGAAAAATACGAAAACGAATTTGACGAAAAAGGACACCTTGTTAAGCAAACCGAGTTTACAAGCGGAGGCATGTTTTCTTTAACTTCTGAATTGAAATACGATGATGAAGGCCGGGTTTTGAGCCAGGTCAGCTATAATAATAAAAAGGAACTCACCCATAAACTAATATTCAAATACGACGATAAAGGCCGTGTTGTTGAGCAACATGTGAGCAATGCTTATGTTATGAAAACAGAATACGACGACGAAAACCACAGCCAGTTCGAAACGCGTACTAATATTCAGGGAATGGTCGATATAGAAAAATTTTCGCAATTCGACGAGCATGGGAACATCCTTGAAGAGCAGGAGGGCTTTATTGTAACGAAATACGAATATAAATATTTTAAGGATAAAACAGAACACTGATAACGCGGATAGCACAGATTTATACGAATAAAATAAAATCCCTGTAAATCCGCTAAATCTATGTCATCTGTGTTCTATTATTTTTACAGATTTAAAACTTGCTCAACAAACTACTATTACACCTAAATCCTTTAGTTTTTCGATTTGCTGATTGGGAATATGGTTTCCAATAACATTTAGATATTGTAAATTTGGAAGCTCATTAAGTGGTGATATATCGTCAATGTTGTTATTTGAAATATCGAGTTTTTTTAAATTATATAACCTCGATAAAATATCAATATAACTAATCTGGTTATCGGCAAGATATAATTCCTCAATTCGTTTTAATCCAAGTAAGTCGGTGATATCCGATATTGAGTTACCGTTAAGATTAATATTCCTGGCGTGTTTGCAATGTTTGATGCCGTCTAAAAATTCTATTCCGCTATCAGACATCTCAACTTCATCGAAATCCTCGAGATAGTAGAATGGGAAATTCATATCTATATTTCCGTACATACGGATTTTTACAGCATTGTAAAAAGTTTTTTCATAATCCTCGCAATTCTCAAAACCTTCTTCGAAAATTAATTCTCCTTCTTCGAAAATTGTATGATACCCATTTCCTTCCACATTATCGTCCCAAACATATTCGGGTTCAAAATCTATTTCAAGCTCTTTTTCCTTTATTTCAATTTTATCTGAAAGCTCTATTGCTACAAGGATATGTGAAAATTGCCCTAACATTTCATTGTTGCCGGCTTCATAAAAACATTCGATTTTATTTCTATGATATTGACCTTTGTCGGGATGATAAAGCATGAGAAGTTTTGAAAAGCATTTGCTTATATTTTCAATATCCTCGAAATCGACAAAATCTGAAACCCTGTTTGATATTTACCTGATGGCCCCAAATTGCTTTTGTTTGTATAAACCAATCAACTTTCCCGAAACTAAATTCAGGTTGGCATCGGAGTATGCTTCGGATAATTTTTCAAACAATTGTTTCATTTAGTAATTTGCTTTGCGTTTCTTTGCGTTTCTTCGCGTTTCTTTGCGTAATAGCTGCGTAATAGCTGCGTAATAAACCAAAAAGCTGTTACGCTGAGTTTCGCAAAGGTATCGCTAAGGTTCGCTGAGATTTTCTTTGCGAACCTTTGCGTTTCTTCGCGTTTCTTTGCGTAATAGCTGCGTAATAAACCAAAAAGCTGTTACGCTGAGTTTCGCAAAGGTATCGCTAAGGTTTGCCTTTTGCCTTCTACGCCTTTTTTAAGGCTACCTGAAACTTCCACTTTTCAGATAATTCTTTACATAATCTTCAACACCATTTTCGAGGCTGTAAAATTCGTTATTGTAGCCAATGTTCCTGAGCTTGTTCATGTTGGCTTCGGTATAATACTGATACTTTTCGCGGATGTCTTTAGGTGTGTCGATAAATGAAATATCTTCGGTAATGCCCATTGCCTTAAAAGTACTTCTGGTCAGGTCGAGGAAACTTCTGGCGGTACCTGTGCCGAGATTGTAAATTCCCGAATCCTTTCTGTGGTTCATCAGAAAAAAGATAACATCGGTTACATCTTTTACATATATAAAATCGCGCAATTGCTCCCCATCTTTAAAATCGGGGTTGTGCGAACGGAAAAGTTTCATCCTGCCGGTTTTTCCAATCTGCTTATGAGCATGATAAATAACCGATGCCATTCGCTCCTTGTGATATTCGTTTGGCCCATACACATTAAAGAATTTTAGCCCTGCCCAGAAATATGGTTTTTCTTTTTCGGCAAGGGCCCATTTATCGAAATCGTTTTTCGAATCGCCGTAGGGGTTCAGTGGCTTTAACTTTTCAACAATATTGTGATCATCGTGGTAACCAAATTCTCCCAAACCATAAGTTGCTGCCGATGAGGCATAAATCAATGGCAATCCAAATTCGGCACATAGCTTCCAAACTTTTTTTGAATAACCCAGGTTAAGCTCGTCGAAAACTGTTTTGTCGAATTCGGCAGTATCAGTTCGGGCACCAATATGTACAACAAATTGCACAAAGCGGTGATTTTCCGAAAGCCAGGAAAAAAAATCCTTGCGATTTACTTTTGCTGAAAAATCTTTCCCTGCAAGGTTTTCATTTTTTTCATTATTGCTGAAATCATCGACCAAAACAATGTCCTTAAAATTTTCGCTGTTAAGTTTTGAAACCATGTTACTGCCAATAAATCCGGCTGCTCCTGTTACTACAATCATTTTTCAGAATTTAATGTATTTACTTAAAACCAAATACAATTATTATTGTTGAATTAATATATTTGTGCAAAACTAAGGTTTATACTCTAAATAAATATTATCAACAATGGTTTATCTTACACGACGGGAAAGATTTAATGCGGCCCACAGACTTTTTAGGGAAGATTGGGATAATGAAAAGAACATGGAAGTATTTGGAAAGTGTTCAAATCCCAACTGGCACGGGCACAATTATGATTTATATGTTACGGTAAAAGGCGAAGTAAATCCCGAATTAGGTTTTGTCATTAATCTTAAAACTTTGGGCCGGATTATTTGCGATGAAATTATCGAAAAACTGGATCATAAAAACCTTAACACCGAAGTAGCTTTTTTATCAGGAAAAATTATGTCGACAGAAAACATTGTGATTGGTATCTGGGACGAACTTGAACCCCAAATAAAAAACCTTGGTTGCGAACTACACTGTGTAAAACTGGTTGAAACAGAAAATAATTATGTTGAATTTTACGGACATTAAATAAACACATGGAATTTACTATACACGACGACGACAGTGGTTATTCAAGGATTGACCGCTTCGACAAAGAAAGTACCTTGTCATTGGCCGAAAACTACAAACAAGTGCTTAGGTTAATTGGCGAAAATCCAGAACGCGAAGGATTGTTACAAACACCTTTACGAGTTGCCAAATCTATGCAGTTTCTAACCCAGGGATATAATATGGATCCTGTTGAAATACTAAAATCGGCTATTTTTAAGGAGGATTACAGGCAAATGGTAATTGTAAAAGATATTGAGATATTTTCGCTTTGCGAGCACCACATGTTACCTTTTATTGGCAAAGCCCATGTGGCATATATTCCAAATGGTTATGTTACCGGACTAAGCAAAATTGCCCGCGTTGTAGAGGCTTTTGCACGCCGACTGCAAATACAGGAGCGCATGACAACGCAAATAAAAAACTGTATTCAGGACACATTAAACCCCTTGGGTGTTGCAGTTGTAATCGAAGCCCAACATTTATGTATGCAAATGCGGGGAGTTCAAAAACAACACTCGGTTACCACAACATCCGATTTTACCGGGGCATTTAAAAGCGAAAAAACCCGCGAAGAATTTATTCACCTCATCGGTTCGAAATTGCATTAACAGTAAAATGCAGTTCTACCCAATTAGAGCAGATAAAGCTGCATACAAAAAACAGAACACAGATGACACGGATTAAGCTGATTTACACGGATTTTTTTCAAGCATGATTAATGCATGATGTAAAAGTCAATTTCTTTTTTTCCATTCAATCATTTTTTTCCATAACACTTCTTGATGCTTTTAGGATAAGTTTGTTGGGAACGAAAGGGGTCAGAAATTTAAGTTGGATTTTCAGGCTTAGATTTGTTATAACTTCAAGCTTGCCTTTTTCCATTCCGGCATAGCCTTTACTGGCCACACTCTTAGCCGATTCTGCATTTTTAAAAAGCTTAGTATCTTCTGCATTTGCCACGCTGGCAAATTCGGTTTCAACCGGGCCGGGACAAAGCGACGTAACTGTAATATTTGTATCCGACAATTCCTCTGAAATGGCCAGTCCGAATGAAATAACATAAGCCTTTGTAGCAAAATAAACAGCTTGTAAAGGGCCTGGCAGGTAACCTGCTGTTGATGCAGAATTAAGGATTTTGCCCTTATTCCTTTTCACCATATCAGGAAGGAACATGCGGGTAAGCTCGGTCAAGGCCATAATGTTGAGCTGTATCATTTGCTGATCCGATGTCCAATTTCGCTCATGAAATTTCCCATGTCCGCCAAAACCTGCATTGTTAATCAGGTATTCTATATCGATACCGGCAGCAATTACCTCTTCGTAAACTTCGGTGGCAGCACCGGGTTTGCTAAGGTCTTTCTGAATAACCAATACCTGAATGCCATGTTTTTTCTCCAGCTCTGTTTTCAATTCCTGAAGGGCTTCTTTGCGCCTGGCCACCAAAACCAGGTCGCCATATTTTGATGCGTGTAAGCGTGCCAATTCCTTTCCAATCCCACTGGACGCGCCTGTTATTAATGCTGTTTTTTTCATTTTCTATTTTTTTACTTTTTTACTTTTACTTTTCCTCTTTTCAAACATTAATTCCACCAAATGCCCCGTTCCTGATAAATCCGCACAAAGTTTTCGATTGTCCGGTCGTAGCCCCTCTCAATATCATCGGGAAAATAGCAGGCTGGCAATTCTCCTTTGGCCCGGTGCGAGGCAATGCAGTCGCAACAAATCCCTTTTAACCCACATGGGTACGAACAATTACAATTTTGCAAGTTCCGTTCTTTCTTACATTCCATGGTTTAACCTCATTAATTCATAAACTAACTTAATTATCTGAATACAAAAAAAATATTTAACTCAAATTGAATCAAATAATTCGGCATTTTTCATTTCCGGGTTTACACTTTTTTAGTAATGTTGGGTTTTCCTCTCTGTGATACTCTCCCGCGAAAAGCGGGACAAGTTGTGTAAAACTCTGTGCAACTCTGTGGTTAATAGAAATATGAAGTTTAACCACAGAGTCATCAGAGAAATAACACAGAGTTACACAGAGGAAAAAGTGTAAACTACTTTTACTGGTATATGAAAAATGCCAATAATTCATATTCAAGTCTATCATAAAAATCATGAATAATCAAGGTTTAAATTGTAAAGGCTAATCACAAAAAAGCCCCAGACTAATTATTATCTGAGGCCTTTATATTTTTTATGTGCTATTCAAGAATCTATTGATTAAGACTTCACTTTTTGGGAGCACCTGACCCAGTCAATTTCCATGCTTACCGGTAAATTTGAATCATTGGGGTCGATTTGCAGTCCTGAACTAAAAAGGATATACATTTTATCTTCGGGCAAACCTTTTGTTTCCTCTTTAACCACAATATTATTGATTTTCCATATTAATTTTTCGGGTGTCCATTCCAGTGAATAAATACAGAAATCGCTCACAATCTTTTTTCCTGTGAATCTCGAAAGACTGGATTTTATTTCTTTGCCCCAATGGTTCGAGAACGAGATTTTGTTATTATGACCGGTTTTAAAAATATCAATTTGTGGCAACATTTTTTCCGAAACCATCCAAAAAGCATGAGTAACAGGATGTATTGAATTTAGTTTAACTTTAGCCTCGAAACGTCCTGTTTTTTGCCTAAAGCTTTCGCCGGTACTTATCAAACCCGAAGTATATTCAAAATTGCGGGGGTAAAAACCAATGCGTGGATCCCAGCTTTTCCCTTCGGCTTTTTCTTTTCGGGTAGTAATTTTACAAATACTGTTTTTGATTTCAATATTGTTTCCGTTGGTAATAAAATGTTTATCATTTACCAGCGAATAGCTTTCGTTCATTAACGCTTTGCCCCAGAAATAGTTGTTTATCCATTTATCGGCATCAAGTTCTTTTCCATCAAAACCATCAAAAAATGTAGTTTCATAGGCTTTCAGATCATCAAACTTATCTGAGCCTTTCAGGCTAAAATATTTTTTAACATGATCCTGAGCCAGGGTAGCCTCGTATTTTTGCAAAAACTTATATTCCTCGCTTTGCTTGTATCGTTCGGTATCCTCTTTTTCGGCCTTAAAAGCTAAAAACTCTTTCGATGTTACCAACTCTTCGAGTTTATAATATGTTTCAAGTTCCTGCGATTTTTCGGCTTCGACAAAACGTTTGTATTTTCCTGAATTATTTATTTTGTGATACTCTTTTATATCGCGGTCTTTCTTCAAGCCAAGGTATTCCTGTTCCTTCAATTGTTCAGCACTATTATCGAAAGTTTTTTCTGCCTTTAGTTCTTCTTTCTTTTCGATAAAAGCATTTGCAGAAACCTCCTTTTCGAGTTTTTCGAGTTCTTCGAGTTTTCCTGATTTTGCAATTTGCAAGAGCCTTTCAGGTTTTCCCTTATCACGATATTTAAAATAAAACTTTATCAGTTTCGATTTTTTTAACTGGTTATATTCCTGAAGTCGTTTAAACTCATCGGTTTTATCGAAGGTATCGTCTTTCAGGGCCTGCAACTTTTGCTTAAACTGTTTTGAATTCACTTCCTTTTCCATTTCCAGGATATCTTTCAACTCTTCGGAGTTTTCAAAATCAGTAAAGGTTTTAAGTTCATTTTTCAACTCTTTTTCATCTTCCTCAATTTGAGATGTTTTGGGAAGTGTTCCAAAAAACAATTTAATTAAAAAACGAGTCTTCACTTTGGCCATCTTCTTTTTATTTTCGGTTTAATTGTGCCAAAGATAAAAAAAAAGAGTATTCACTTTTACTGCATTATCATTTTTAATAGAGCACATTGGTTATCAGCTTAGTAATCTTGCTAATTAGAATAATTATAGATAGAGACAAAATCCACAACTATTATGCATTCTTATTCATGATATTTATGATTAACTTGACCATGAATCACTTGATGCAATTTGAATAACACAAACTTTTTTTCGGATTAACTATAGTGATATTCAAAAATTTTCTTTGCGCAATTTTGAAGTTTACCATTCTTTAGAGAAAAGTGCGCAACTTCAGATTTTACTATTTTTAATGCAGGTTCTCTTTTCATTCGGCTGTCTTGTAAAATAGTACATATAATTAGTATATGCCATTTAATTTTTATATCTTTAGACCCGAATTTCAAATTAGAAGTCAACTAACTATATGGAAGGAAAGACTAACCAACTTATCTTTGTGCAAACAGGAGAAGTTAAAACCGGAACAAAAGGGGAGCTTATAAAAACAAGTGCGATTGGTTCCTGCATTGCAATCGCAGCTTTCGACCTGAAAACACATATTGGTGGAATGGCCCACATAATGCTGTCGGGCTATGCACCGGAAAACAAAACTTCAAAAAAAAATAAAAACCTAAGAATTATGGCAAAATCTGCCGGAGGCTTTGAAAGGAGAAGTCTTACAATTGATTTAAAAACGGGAAATGTTACTTATACGATTGGGGATGGAAAAGAAAAGCAGATGTACTCCTATTATTGAAAATTAGTAACCAAAAAAAATGAATTATGAGTAATATTAAAATTATAACCAAAGATCAATTACTAAAAGAAAATAATCTTTTAAAAGCTAAGATTTCTGAACTTGAAAAAGCAAAAACTCTCGGCAAGGAGTCAGAAAAGGCCTTGAATAAAAGCGAAGAAAAATTCCGTAATCTTTTTCACTATTCACCACTTGGATATCAATCCTTAGATTCGACCGGCTGTTTTATTGAAGTAAATAATGCCTGGCTCGAAATGCTTGGATACACTCGTGAAGAGGTTATTGGTAAAAATTTTATAGAGTTTATTCCTAAAGAATCTTATAATTATTTTAAAGAAGTATTCGAAACTTTTATAGCCAATGGCCAATCGCAAAACAAAGAAGTAGAGATGCTCAAAAAAAACGGAAACCATCTTAGCGTCTTATTTAATGGCAAAATAGTATATGATAAAAACGGCGATTTCAAGCAAACTTATTGTGTTTTTCAGGATATTAGCGATAGTAAAAACGCAAAACAATCACTATTACGAAACCTTGAATATCAACAGTTGATTTCTGAAATATCATCAAGTTTTGTTGGTGATTTTGATTTAGATTCTTCTATCAACAATCTTTTAAATAAAATAGGTGAGTTTTGTAATGCAAGCCGTTCTTATGTTTTTCGTTTTAAGGATGACCGTAAAACCATGGTTAATACCCATGAATGGTGCGCCAAAGGAGTTGAGCCACAAATTGATAATCTCCAAAATCAATCAGTTGATATTTACCCGGGGTGGATGGCAAAATTCAATAAAAATGAAGCTGTTCATATAAATGATGTTTCTAAATTAACTAAGGCAGTAGCAGCCGAAAAAGAAATGCTTGAAGCTCAAGGCATAAAATCACTTATTGTATTGCCGATAAATATTTCCGGTAAATTAGTTGGTTTTATTGTCTTTGATAAAGTTGATGAAAAAATTACCAAAGTAGAGGAATTCAATAATGTACTTAAAATATCTTCCGAAATTCTTGCTAATACTATTCATAGTGTAGAAACAGAAAAAGCATTAAAAGAAAGTGAAAGGAAATATAAATTTCTTTCAGAAAAATCAAAAGATATAATCATTCTACATAATCTTAAGGGCGAAGTAAAATATGTAAATAATGCCGCATTGGAATTTATAGGTCTTAAACATTTTGAGGTATTAGGAAATTCCATTTATAAATTTCTGCCTAAAAACGAGTTTGCTGCAGTTAACGAAAGACGAAAAATGCGGTCATCAGGAGAGGATCGGGTTTTTCAGTTTGAAATAAACATAAAAAACAAACAAGGAAAAAACATCTCATTTGATTTTATTTCAACTACAACCACTGATAACCAGAAGGAAACACGAGTTCTTTTGGTGGGTAGGGATGTTTCGGAGCGCAAAAATGCCGAAAAAAGATTGCAAGAAAGTGAGGAGACATTTATACATATATTCAATAATGCTATTGATTCAATTTATGTTCTGGACAAGAATGGGATTTTTCTTGAAGTTAACCAGGGTGCTGTAAATATGTATGGCTATTCTAAAGATGAGTTGATAGGCAAGACACCTGAAATGGTTTCCGCTCCGGGGAAAAATGATTTTGAAATGGTGGGGGAGTGTATCAAAAAAGCATTTAGAGGAGAGCCTCAGCAATTTGAATTTTGGGGACAAAGAAAAAACGGGGAGATCTTTCCAAAAATAGTAAGGCTTTCCAATGGTAAGTATTTCGATTCAGAAGTAGTATATGGCTATGCATTGGATATCAGCAAACAGAAGAACGCCGAACTAGCCCTAACAGAAAGCGAAGAAAACTACCGTATGTTATTCGAATTAAACCCTACTGCTTTTACAGAAGAAGATTGGTCGGAAACAAAAGAGCTATTAGATGATAAAATAGACAAGGGAATAATTATCTCTAAAAAATATTTTGATGAAAATCCGGAATTTTTCATGAAGTGTATTTCTACAATTAAATTATTAAACATCAATAAGGCAGTACTTGATCTACATAAATTTGCCGGCAAAGATGAATTTATTCAAAATATTCATAAAATTTATAACGATAAAACATTAGAAACACTTAAGACCGGATTACTTGCCCTGGCAAGCAACAAGAATTATTTTACCGAAGAGACAGAATATTTAGACTCGAATGGAAAAATAATATCAGCCATTGTAAAGGTTAGGGTTATAGAAAGTTATGGAAGAGTAATAAGTTCGGTTATCAATATTACAGAACGCAAAAAAGCAGAACAAGCCCTAAAAACCAGTGAAGAAAAATATAAAGCTATTTTTGAAAACAAAGGAACTGCAACCGGGATTTTTGGCGAAGACAAGGTAATAAAAACTTGCAATGCAAAATTTGTCGAACTGTCGGGTTTTTCAAAACAGGAAGTTGAAGGCAAAATGAAATGGATCGACTTTATTGCAAAAGAAGATCAGGAAAGATTGCTGGGGTATCATTCTCAGCGATCAAAGAAAACAGGCAATCCTCCAACACAATACGAATGTGGGATAATAAAAAAGAACGGGGAACAAATCTTTTGTTCTTTAAATATTGGATTGAATGGCGATAACAGAATAGCATCGTTGATAGATATATCTGACCGCAAGCAAGCCGAAGAAACACTGCGGGAAAGCGAAGATAAATTCAGGTCGATATTCGAAACTGCTTTGGATGGTATTTTGTATGTTGATAAAAAATCAAAAATATTAGATGCTAATCCTGCTTTTTCAAAAATAACAGGTATTACTAAAAACGAGATAATTGGGAAAACAGGTTTATTTCTTGCTAAAAAGTTTATCAGTATTAAACAACTCCCGAATGTTCTGAAGATGATAAAATTAAAATTACGGAATAAGTTTATAAAACCCTTTGAAATTGAATTTAATAATAAGACATTGGAGATATATGCTTCGGAAATTTCCAAAAGTGGAAAACTAATAGCAGTTATCCGGAACATTACCAATAAGAAAAAATCAGAGCAAGCCCTTAAAGAAAGTGAATATCGTTTTAAAGCCTTATCAGAAGCAACTTACGAAGCAATTATTTTTGTCGAAAAGGGAATCATTATCGAAGCAAATGAAGCAGCAAGTAAAATTTCGGGTTATTGCTACGAAGAAGGGATAGGCATGGATATTACAAAATTTGCTGCTCATGAAAGTAAAGAACTTATGATGAAAAATATGATTGCAGGATATGAAAAACCTTATGATGCAATTGCAGTGCGAAAAGACGGTTCAAAATTTCACATCCAAATTCAAGGTAAAAGCATTGATTATAAGGGCAAAAAAGTGAGAATGGTGGCAATTAGAGATATTACAAAGCGAAAAGAAAGCGAAATAAAACTGAAAAGCACCAAAGAGGAATTACAAAAATTTAATACCAAACTTACAGAAATAGTAAAAACAGAAGTAGCCAAAAGCCGCGAAAAAGAACGTATGATGCTCATGCAATCGAAACAAGCTGCAATGGGCGAAATGATTGGTAATATAGCTCATCAGTGGAGACAACCTCTTAATGACATTGGATTGTACATTCAAAATTTGCAGGACAAATATGAGTATGATGAGCTTACTGCCGCAAAAATGAACGAAGCCGTAGAAAAAACCATGGATAAGCTAAAGTACATGTCGCAAACAATTGACGATTTTCGCAATTTTTTCCGCTCCGATAAAGAAAAATCAACCTTCTCTTTATCCGATAGCATTAAAAAAACACTCGACCTTACCGCGGCAAACTTTAGGACCAACGACATAAAAATAGTATTGAATTTGCAGAAAGATATTTATTATTCAAGTTACCCAAATGAATTTTCGCAGGCTGTTTTAAATATCCTTAACAATGCCAAAGCTGTTTTGATTGAAAGAAAAATTAAAAACCCACAGGTAAAAATATGTTTGTCGGAGCAGGCAAAAAGTATTATTTTAAGCGTTTCGGATAATGCAGGTGGAATTGGCGAAGATATTATTGATAAAATATTTGAGCCTTATTTTACAACAAGGGACAAATTAACAGGAACAGGCCTGGGTTTGTATATTTCAAAAACCATTATCGAAAAAAACATGGGTGGCAGTTTATCTGTTAAAAATATTAAGGGAGGTGTCGAATTTAAAATTGAACTGTAATATGAAAAAGGAAATACAAGATATCTCGTTGCTATTTGTTGAAGACGAACATGAAGCAAGAAAAAACATTTCGGAAATGATATCCCGTAGAGTTTCCGAATTTTTTGTGGCCGAAAATGCAAACCAGGCAATTGAAATTTACAAAAAACACAAGCCAGATTTGCTGCTTTCCGATATTAGAATGCCCGGAATGAACGGATTGCAAATGGTACAAATAATAAAGGAAATCAATCCCCTGGTTAAAATTATTATGATGACAGCTTTTACCGATACAGATTATCTTTTAAAATGTATCGATCTGCAAGTTGATGGATACATTGTTAAACCGGTTTATAAAACAAAGTTACTTTCAGCAATAAATAAACAGGCAGATATTATTCTTTCATGGAAAAGGATAAAAATGCAGGAGAAGGAAAAGATACTATACACCAAACAACTGGAGGAGCAAAACAAAGATTTAGATGATTTCTCACATACAGTGGCACATGATTTAAAAAATCCGCTCGGAAGCATGATGAATTTTTCAAATCTCATTGTTGACAGTTTCGATGAATTCTCGAAAGATGAAATCAGATATTATCTAAGCCTAATTGCAAAAGAAGGCGAAAGAACTCAGCAAATAATCAACAGTTTACTTCTTTTTGCAAAGATCAGAAAAACAGATGTTGAATTAAAAGAATTAAACATGAGCGTTATTGTAAATAAAACAATAAAACGCTTATCAGAGATGATTAATGAAAAAAATGCAAGCATCAAACTTCATGATAACTGGCCTGTTGCCCTGGGCTATCCTGACTGGATTGAAGAGGTGTGGATCAATTATTTGAGTAATGCCCTTAAATACGGAGGAGTTATGCCTCAAATAGAAATTGGTTATGACATGTTTGATCCTCAAAAAGAAAATATTCGATTTTGGATTAAAGATTTTGGTAAGGGTATTTCTGAAAAAAATCAAAATTTGTTATTTAAAAAATTCGAACAACTTGATCAAGTGAATATTACAGGGCATGGCCTGGGCTTGTCTATTGTTTCAAGCATAATAAATAAACTTGGTGGCAAAGTTGGAGTAGAAAGTAAAATTGGCGAGGGGAGCTTGTTTTATTTCACCCTTCCACATTACGGTAAACCAAAAGATGAATACCTGAGTAGTTAGTGTCAGCATGGAAACTCATGTTTTCCGAAAATCTCTGACCTGCTTTTGCCGGCAGGGCAAATAAGAAAGCGTCATAAACAAGGCTTATGAGACTTGCAAGTTGAGCATTTCGCCAATAGGTAAGATTAGCGTTTTCTCATATACAAATAGTATATCCATTTATTTTCAACATGTTGATGGAGGC
>JAYENH010000275.1:0-3699 GCA_034721995.1 Bacteroidota bacterium | reverse complement strand
ATTAAAATTTTCGCAAAGCGATAATGCACAAAAATATATTGTAGCTACCGAATCGGGAATAATTCATCAAATGCAAAAAGCAAGTCCGAAAAAGTTATTTATTCCGGCTCCTCCAAACGATTCAACTTGTGCATGTAACGATTGTGAGTATATGAAACTAAATACATTAAAAAAGTTGTACGTTTGTATGAAATATGAAATGCCCGAAATTGAAATATCAGATGAATTAATTAAAAAAGCAGAAAAACCAATTCACAAGATGTTAGAAATATCAAAAAAGTTAGGTCTGTAGAAAATTGTTCTGGACGTAAACAAATTTCCGAATCTTTGAAAAATGAAAAACCTAAATATCATATTGCTTTTTATTGTTTTTGCGCAATCAGTTTTCAGTCAGCAAATAGATACCCTTGATGCAGGATATTCACAGTTTTATTATCCCGATGGTACACTTGCAAGCGAAGGTATAATTTCAGACAATAAACCAAATGGATACTGGAAAACATATTATGCCAAAGGCCAATTGAAATCTGAGGGCAACCGCAGGTTTTTTAATTTAGAAGGAGTATGGGTTTTTTACAATCAACAAGGCGATACAATCGAAAAAATAAATTATCGCTCCGGTCGTAAAAATGGATATTATTACACTTATAATTGGAAATATAACAAAAAAAAACGAACAGGTGGGCTTGTATCAAAAGAGCTTTATGTGAAAGATAAGCTTCAGAATAAATCATATTATTATTTTCCTGATGGAAATATTTACAGGATAATTAATTACAAAAATAATAAAAAGCAAGGTATTGCTTTCGAGTATAATAGAGAAGGAAAAATAATTTTTGAAATAGAATTCAGGCAAGGTGTTTTAACAAAACGGTTAAATATAAACAAGATTGATAAAAACAATTTGAAACAGGGATTATGGCGAGAATATTATTTAAACGATCGAATTAAAACCGAAGCAAACTATGTTGACGATAAGCTTAATGGCCAATACAAAGAATACGATATTAGAGGCCAATTGAAAATAAATAAGCGTTTTAACATGAATGTTGAGATTGAACAGAAAGTTTTTGATGAAGAAAAAATTATTGAAAAAGTACAACATCATTCTAATGGAAAAATTAGTTCAAAAGGGGGTTTTATAAAAAATATCCCGGTAGGTGTACATCGCAATTATAATGAAAAAGGAAAAGTAATTTCTACAAGTGTTTTCGACGATGAAGGAAATATAGTAGGAGAGGGGATAATTGAAGAATCAGGAAAGAAAAAAGGAAACTGGCGTAGTTTTTATCCTGGCGGTGAACTAAAATCGGAAGGTACTTACAAAAAAGGCCGTCGACAGGGAAACTGGGTTTATTATTTCGAGAACGGTGTCATTGAGCAAACAGGAAGTTTTAAAAATAATAAGCTTTTAGGAAAATGGATTTGGTATTATGATACAGGCGAAATTTGGCGCGAAGAGCTTTTTTTTAACGGACATGAAGATGGAGAATATATAGAGTATTCGCGCAAAGGAGAGATAATTGCCAAAGGCGAATATGTTGATGGATTGCGCGAAGGTAAATGGTTTGATCGGTATGGCGATCAGATAGAAAAAGGAATTTACAGCCAGGGTGAAAAAGAAGGTTTATGGGAATTCTTTTATTTGAATGAAAATCTTAAATTTGAGGGAAAATTTATTCAGGGAAAAGAAGATGGCAGGCACAAGTGGTTTTACCAAAACGGAAAGCCAAAAGAAGACAGGTATTACGTGTATGGCAGCCGCGAAAAGCTATGGAAATATTTTAATCCTGATGGCACTTTGTTTATGACGGTAACATATCGTAACAACAAAGAAATTAAGATAAATGGTAGAAAAATTGATGATGTAAAACATAATAATAAATAGATATTACTTTAAAATGTCAGACATTAAGAATAAATACAAAATACTTCTTGTTGAAGATAATAAACTTAACCAAATGATTATCTCTAATAAGTTAAAGAGTTACAAGCACGAAATTGATATAGCAAATAATGGCGAAGAAGGCGTAATAATGCACGCAAAAAAATATTACGATTTTATTCTTATGGATATTATGATGCCTGTTATGGATGGTTATGTTGCAACTAAAAATATTAGAAATTCTGAAAATAACAGTGATATTCCAATAATTGCAGTTACTGCAAATGTTCTTGATCACGATCAAAAACGTTGCCTTGACGCAGGAATGAATGCTTATCTTTCGAAACCATTCGATTTTAATGAACTAAAAACTATTCTTGCTTCACTCAGTTTTAATATTTAGTTTTTTACTATTTTTTTTGATGACCGATAATTTAGATCTTCACAACAAACAACTTACGAAAGCAGAACAAGAGCTTGAAAAACAACTACGGCCTTTTGAATTTAGCGATTTCAGTGGCCAGGATAAAATAGTTGAAAACCTTAAAATATTTGTAAAAGCAGCAAAAATGCGTGGCGAGGCCCTCGATCATGTTTTGTTGCACGGGCCACCCGGATTGGGAAAAACCACATTAGCCAATATTATTGCATACGAGCTTGGCGTAAGCCTTAAATTAACCTCAGGTCCTGTTCTCGACAAACCCGGCGACCTTGCTGGATTACTTACCAATCTCGAAGAGTTTGATGTGCTTTTTATCGACGAAATACATAGACTTAGTCCTATTGTTGAAGAATATCTTTACTCGGCAATGGAAGATTATAAAATTGATATTATGATTGATAAGGGACCCAGTGCCCGATCGATACAATTAGAATTACACCCTTTTACATTGATTGGGGCAACAACCCGTTCCGGTCTTTTAACAAGTCCACTCAGGGCACGGTTTGGCATTAAATCGCACTTAGAATATTACGATGCAAAAATACTGACCGGAATAGTTCACCGTTCGGCCGGAATATTAAAAGTGCCTATTACGAATAATGCCGCCATCGAAATTGCATCACGAAGCCGGGGAACACCGCGTATTGCAAACTCGTTGTTGCGGAGGGTAAGGGATTTTGCCCAGGTAAAATCGAATGGCGAAATCGAAATCGAAATAACAAAATATTCTCTCGAAGCCCTAAATATCGACAAATACGGCTTAGACGAAATGGACAATAAAATACTTCTTACAATTATCGATAAATTCAAAGGAGGTCCTGTCGGTATCACAACCATTTCTACTGCCGTGGGCGAAGAAGCCGGAACCATTGAGGAAGTGTACGAACCATTTCTGATAAAAGAAGGATTTATAAAACGTACCCCACGTGGCCGCGAAGTAACCGAACTGGCATATACACATCTGGGCAAAATCAATATCAACAGGCAGGGTACGTTGTTTGGGTAGATTGAAGAATTACTTTCAAGTGAGTCATTAGCCTGAATATTGGCGAGTTGTTGTTTAAGCACATAATTCAAAACAACTATATTAAGTGGCCGATATATTGAAATAGAAATTTATGGATTGTATTATTCTGAATTAGGATTAGGAAAAAATGCAGCACCTTATTCATATTCAAATAGTTTTAACAAAATTCACAAATGTCAGCATTTATTAATCTTGTATTAATTGGTATATCTAAATTTCGGCATTTTTCATATAGCCACAAAAGGAGTTGACACTTTTTTCTCAGTGTAACTCTGTATTATTTCTCTGTGCAACTCTGTGGTTAAACTTCACATAACTATTAACCACAGAGTTGCACAGAGTTTT
>JAYENH010000274.1:0-3700 GCA_034721995.1 Bacteroidota bacterium | reverse complement strand
CAGGCCTGTGCACTTATCTAAATTGTCGATAGCTTGCTTGTATTGTTCGCTGTTGCCATTAAACAACTCTTTGGTAAACCAAATTTTGTCGTTCAGGCTTATTGCTTTGTGGATATTGCTAATTGGTTTTTTCCTGAACTGGCTCACTATATCTTTATCGCCTTTGTTGCCTGATATCAGGTCGTATAACGATTTCTTATCCACTCCAAGCTGTTCTCCTATAATCTTTCCACTATTACTATTCTGAATATTTTTCTTTTCAGGAACTTCGACTTGTGTTTTTCGGAGAGTTTCCTTTTTTGGCTTTTCTTTTTCCTGAATTGGTGTCGGAATTGGTTTGCTCTCTATAATTTCCTTTTCAAGTTGAACTTCTTCTTCAGGTTCAGGAACTTTCACAGGCTTTTTTATCACCTCGAAATTATCCTCTTTTGTTACTTCTTCTTCTTCCAATATACTTTCAGTTTTTCCTTCATCATCAGGCGAACTTTCCTTCCTCCTTTCATCTTCTATGGCTTTAACTGTATCGGCAATAATATCTTTAATTTCTGATCGGCACACATAATCATCCTTTTCAATATCACTCATTTTTGATGATGGAATTCTGTTTTGCCACAAAATCATGCTGTTATAAATTGAACTGAGTTTTTCTAATGCAATATCAATTTCAATGTTTTCAGGTATCTCATTATCCGAAATGTTTTTGATTGATTCTTGGAACTTGTTCAGGATTTTCAGGCTTTCACGAAACGATTGTTTGTTTTGCATATTATTTTTTTCTTGATAAATTTGAGCGTAAAAGTAAAACATATTATAAAACCTAAAAGCCACAGATTTGATTATTTAAAGAAGCCACAGATTTACTCAGATTCTTTATGATTACCATAAAATATTTTTATTTTTGTTATTGAAAAAAACCAAGAAGTATGTCAATGCAATTTATTGAAAACGCGGCTAATAACAACTCTAAGGCAGGGTGGGTCGAAGTTATTGTCGGGTCGATGTTTTCGGGGAAAACCGAAGAGTTGATCAGAAGGTTAAAACGTGCCGGCCTGGCAAAACAAAGGGTCGAAATTTTTAAACCATTGATTGACAAACGATATTCGGAAGAGGAAGTTGTATCTCACGATTCAAATAAAATTTTATCAACACCAGTCGAATCGGCACAAAATATTCTTTTGCTTGCAAGTAATGTCGATGTAATCGGGATCGACGAAGCCCAGTTTTTCGACAAGGCTTTGGTTGAGGTTTGTAACAAGCTTGCCAACAACGGCATCCGTGTAATTGTTGCCGGCCTCGACATGGACTTTACCGGAAAACCATTTGGGCCAATTCCCGCATTGCTTGCCACAGCCGAACATATTACCAAAGTACATGCAATTTGTCCACGCTGTGGCAATAACGCACAATATTCGCATCGCTTTAGTAAATCCGATAAACTGGTTTTACTTGGCGAGCAAGAGGAGTATGAACCACTTTGCCGCTCATGTTTTTTGAAGGCATTAAAATAGCACCTTGCCGGCATATCTTTGGGTTTCAAATAATACTGGAACAATTTATCGAAATCATATATCAGAATAAAAAAGAAAAATGACAAGCATAAAAAACCTGATACAAGCAAAAGCAGATGATTACTTCGCCGAGATAAAAAGCATCCGGCAACATCTGCATAAACATCCCGAATTATCGTTCGAGGAAAATGAGACATCGGCTTTTGTAGCAAAAAAATTGGACGCTTATGGCATTAGCTATAAAAAGGGTATTGCCGGTACCGGGATTATAGGGACTATCGAAGGCAAAAAGAAAGCGGAAATAAAAAACCGGGTTGTTGCATTACGCGCCGATATGGATGCCCTTCCAATAGTTGAGGAAAATAACCTGAGTTTTAAATCGGTGAATATTGGAAAAATGCATGCTTGCGGGCACGACGTACATACTTCATCATTACTGGGCGTGGCAAAAATCCTTCAGGAAATAAAAGATGAGTTTTCGGGGACAATATTATTGATTTTTCAGCCCGGCGAAGAAAGGATTCCCGGTGGGGCAAAACTAATGCTCGAAGCCGGGGCTTTAGATAATCCTAAGCCAGATTTAGTTATCGGGCAGCATGTTATGCCTTCGATGGAAGTTGGTACTGTTGGTTTTAAAGAGGGCATGTACATGGCATCATCCGATGAGGTTTTTCTTACCATCCGCGGGAAAGGCGGACATGCTGCAATGCCGCACGATATTACCGATACGGTGTTAATTGCATCACATATTGTGGTTGCCCTTCAGCAGATAGTAAGCCGTATTGCCAATGCCTCTGTTCCCACGGTGCTTTCGTTTGGGAAAATTATTTCGGATGGAGCTGTTAATGTAATACCTTCCGAAGTTCGCATCGAAGGTACTTTTCGTACTATGGACGAGGCATGGCGCGCCGAAGCAAAAAACAGGATTACTGAAATTGCCCAATCCATAGCACGGGGCATGGGTGCCGATTGCGATGTGGAAATCCTGCACGGATACCCCTTTCTTGTTAATGATATCGGGAATACCAAAAAGGCAAAGGAATTTGCAAAATTATATTTGCCCGCCGAAAAGGTTGAGGATATGGACATCCGCATGACTGCTGAAGATTTTGCCTATTATTCGCAAAAATTTCCGGTTTGTTTTTACCGGCTCGGAACAGGAAATAAATCCAAAGGGATTAATTCGCCCCTGCACAGTTCCACTTTCGATATCGATGAGGAAGCCCTGAAAATTGGTGCAGGTATGATGGCCTGGCTGGCGGTTTCGTTTCTGATTTGAAAACGTCAAAAACAAGGCTTTTTATGAGACACTAAAAATAAGAAATAATATGTATATTTGAAATTCGTCATGTAGCATTATCATAAAAAATCAAGAATCATGAAAAAGCAGATTAATTACCGGAAGTTTAATTTATTGATTATAGCATTATTACTTGTTTTTGGTGGCTGCGATAAAAATAAAGATAAACCTGAAAAAGTATTTGATAAATTCGACCTCTCTATTGGGAAAAGCTGGAAATACCATAGAACCGCTTATTTCAAAAACCCTGTTCCGGCAAATGATACTACGGGTTTATCTTTTGAAAATGATACTGTGGCCGATGATGATATCACTGTTGAAGTAGAGAAAACAGCCCTGATAAACGGATTGGAAACAATTCAATTAACATCAAGGCAAAATAACGAAAATGGTGTTTTTACCGAGTATCAATTTTACACAAACGATACCTCAGGATTAAAAATTATAGCCTACAAAGTAAGTGGTTTACTTGTATTACCTAAACAAAATTTAAAAAACCGAAACAATTTTATAATTCCTTCTTTTTTAGGTCTCAATAATTTTACTCAAAATCACGATCTCAAACAAGATACATTATATTATGACAATCCACCTGCAACGGTTTTTCAATATCCTTTAGTTTTAAACAAAACATGGTTGCTTCGTTCAGCACAGCCATTTTCTATTGATAAAAAGGTAATTGACAAAGTAATTGTTTCAACAAAAATTGGCGACTTTGAATGTTACAAAATAGAATATATCTATGAACCTGAACAAGATTGGAAAATTTACGAGTATGTAACTGAAAAAGCGATTGTAAAACGAGAAATATTTATCGACAGTTGTAGCTACACGAATGAGTATGGAGAAATAATCAGTATGGCTGATTGGTTTGACACGTATGAAATTGTGG
>JAYENH010000273.1:0-3705 GCA_034721995.1 Bacteroidota bacterium | reverse complement strand
GAACCCCCAACTTACATCGGGCATAAAACGCGAAACCGGCATATCAAAAACAAAGGTGTTTCCATTGAGGAGCGTATCGTGGCAACCGTGCGGGCTTGTAACAATGAGTACAGGATTGACCGGAATTACCTGCGTCTGCTCGCAAAGGCTTGTGTCAGGATCAGAATAAATTATATAAGGGTTTTGAAGCAGGCTTGTGTCGCCATTCGGAAAAAGCCATAACCATTCAACAGCATTAAACGAACTATCGGAATATTGTACGCCAATAGGAGTAGAGCATGTATAGTCGGGGCTTAGGCCATAATCTGCCTGAACATCTTCAACCGTAACTTGTATTGTTGTATCGTCGGTGCAATTTCCAAGGGCAGCAAACATTTGCACATTGTACACACCGGGCAAACTGTAGATATGAGTAAGATTACTACCTGTGTTGCCATCGCCATAATTCAACCAAACAGACGGGACATTTGATGTGTTGATGAAAAAAGCAGTGTCGCAAATCACATAATCAGTTGCATTGGCAAGTTCGAAAGAAGCTTCGGGCAAAATAACAAAAAAAGAAAACTGATGTTCCACACTACATCCAAAATTATCGGTAACCTGAAGCGAACCCTGATAATATCCTTGCTGAAAATCATAGACAGGATTAGCTAAAACGGAGCTTTGCCCATTTCCCAAATCCCAAAGGTAGCTGAAGGTATCGGCATGTTGAAACAAGCTGTAAGTATTAGCATAAAAATTCACATTTACCGGAGGGTTGCAATCTATCAGCGAATCGAGGTCGTTACCAAAAACAACAACAGGAGGGCTTGATGCTATTACAATTGAATCGCTATAAAGTAAATCCTGACAGCCGTTTGTATCTGTTATCATCAACGATACACTGTAAATTCCCATATCATAATATGTGTGGGTAAATTCGACTAAAGATGTGTCGGCAAAAGTGCCATCGCCAAAAGTCCAGAAGCGTGAAACAATAGGGCTTCCGAAGGCCGAAGTCGAAATATCTTTATAGTCGATGCTCAATGCAGCGCAGCCCGTATTGGGGCCATCGACAAAAAAGTTTGCCGTTGGATTAGAAAAAACATTTATCTCAATAGAATCGGAAACTGCTGTTGAATTAAATATGCCTGTTAGCACAACCATGTAAGTCCCCGCATTGGTAAATGTATGAACAGGGCTTGGTGCAAGCGAGAAAGTGCCATCGTCGAAATCCCAATAATGATTTGTCAACAATGGATTTGAAAAAGAAAAGTTAACATTGATAAGAGGCAGGCAACCGTTTTCCTGACTTGCGGAAATTTGTGCCAGACCGTGAAATGATATAAAAAGAAACAGGAGGAGGAAGGTGAATTTCTGAGCCATTATTTTTTAATTTAATATTTCATGAAAAAAGATTTTGCCATGTGATTTTTTCAGTTTATTTTGAAACCTAAAAATACATAAAAAATATTTATTATGAAATCATTCCTTTATTTTAACCTTTTATTAATCGTGGTCGGCCTTTCAAACCATTCAACCAATGGGCAACTTTGTCTGACTTCGGTCGATAGCGCACGTTTTCAGTACGAAATAAACAATCCGCAAAATTTTAAAACTAACAGCATAACGCAAAACAAACGTATTTTTCATATCCGAATTCACTTGTTTGCCGATGCAACCGGTAGTTATGGAATTAGCGATAGTTTAATTAGTAACTGCATTTTTAACCTGAACAATGATTTTGCCCCCTCGGGGATTTCATTCGTGATAAGCAAAATTGATAGCATCGAATATTGCCAGTATAGCATTTTTTCTTTTCCTGCCGAACTCGGTGAATTGAAAATTTTATACTACAAAGCAGGAATAATAAATCTTTTTTTGGTTGATGAGATCAACAATGAAGCAGGAAATAATTTGCTCGAAGGATACACAGAATTTCCGGGGAACGACGATCTTATAATTATTCCAAAGGGTTTTCTTGTCGAATCGGGCCTCAGCCATCAAATGGGACATTTTTTCGGATTGTACCACACATTCGAAGATATGTTTGGCCACGAATTGCCCGGTGCAGGCAATTGCACGATAGCCGGCGATTTATTATGCGATACCCCTGCCGATACACTTGTGGCCATCACACCCGATTGCAACTCAACGGCCACGGTAACTCCCGATGGCGAAGGTTTTACCCCACCCGTATCAAACAACATGAGTAACTGGCCCGAATGTAGGTGCCGTTTCACAATTCAGCAATACAATAAAATGGCCCACGAAAGTAAAACAACACGTGCTTATTTGTGGTGATGAAGTCGGAAGACCGAAGACCGAAGACCGAAGTTGGAAGACCGAAGTTGGAAGGTAGAAGAAAGTTGGGAGAGTGTCAGGTTTTATTACAGCGTAAAGCGAGGGTTTCGCTCAAAGCGAAGCTCTCGCTAATTTTAATATTATGATTATGTAGTATGATTTTTTGTAACGTCCCTTTGTGGCAGATTTTGTGTTACGTTTTGTTACACATGATTTCGTTGCACTTTACCCTGTGCTGATACATATCGGAGCTTCGCCCCTTTAATAAATAATCCTGAAAGCACTGCTTACAGGCCACGCTACCGCCAAAGCAATATTTGATTTAAGCCTCAGTTGAGCAAAAAAAAAGAGGCAGGGAGGTTTGATTACCCTCCTGCCTCTTTTATAATTGGTGGTCGGTTTAATATATCAGGGAATTCTGATACAGATTTGCTATCTTTGTAGATAAATAGATTTTGGATTATGATTACGAAAACTCAAATATTAAATACTCTTGATAGGCTTCCTGAGAATCTAACAATAGACCAGGTTATTGATAACTTGATATTCGTTGAAAAGATTCAAAAGGGTATGGATGATTCAGCAGATGGACGGATTAATACTAAAGAGGAAGCTAAACAAAAACTCAAGAGATGGTTAAAATAATCTGGACAGATTCTGCAATTGAGGATTTAAACGATATTGGTGATTATATTGCAAAAGACTCAGAAAGATTTGCAGAGATTACTGTACAAAGATTATTTAATAATGTGGATGTTCTCGAAGATAATCCCAAATTAGGCAAAATGGTTCCTGAATTTGAAAATGATTCTATTAGGGAATTAATTCGTGGAAGTTTTAAAATAGTATATCAAATTATTGATGATTTTCGGATTGATATCCTGACGGTTCATAATTGTGCCAGACTTTTAGGAAACACTTATGATTTCTCTGATTTCGAAGATGATAAATAAAGCCCGACACATTTCATTTGTATTTTAGAATAGTCTGATATAATTTCTTGCGGATTTTAGGTATCGGGTTATATCCATCGGCAATAATGAACTGCCGACTGTAGACTGAAGACTGCCGACTGCCAACTGAAGACTAAAGAAAGATATTATCTTTGCGTCTTAATAAATTTTGAAACTTTTTGCATTATGCATATTTTACAAACTATTGCAGCAATTAACTGGAATGTTGAGCCTAATCTTTTTTCCTTAGGTCCCTTAACTGTACGATGGTACGGCTTATGCTGGGTAGCAGCATTTGCATTCGGTATTTACATCATCACAAAGCTTTTTCAGTACGATGGCATAAAACAAGAATGGGTCGATTCGGTATTTATTTATGTTTTTGTTGGAACTATAATTGGAGCCCGTCTGGGACACGTGTTTTTTTACAACTGGTCGTACTATTCGCAAAACCTGTCCGAAATACCTA
>JAYENH010000272.1:0-3716 GCA_034721995.1 Bacteroidota bacterium | reverse complement strand
CAAATATGGTAAAGTACTCGGCCATATCGAAAACGCATACATGAATATTGCTGATTATGAGGTATTCAATACATACTATAATGAAGTATTGAATAATAGTTCTGAGGCAATAGCTATAGCAAACAGTTTTTATCCGGCTTATTTTGAAATGCAAAACTTAGGGCCTAAAGAGGAATATCTTATTTCGGAGGAATTAAGAGAAAAGGTTAGGGAAATGGCCCGTACCGTCAATCCTAATACTGATAAAAAAGTATTTACAGCTGTATGTAAATTAATTTCTGAAAATCTGCCAAAAGAACAAATGCCAGATATTTTCTCCTTAATAAAAATGGATTATAGCGATAAGTTCGAATGGTTTGCAAACGATGTGTATCGACAGTCAATTTTTTGCAATATCGATCTTTTATGGTTTTTTGTAAACAACCCCGACCCGACAGTACTGGAAAACGACCTGATTTTCCGGATTATAATGTCCTGCCACAAAAAGCATGATGAGATTGAACAAAAATTAGCTTCGGCCAGGTTTATGCTTCAACGCTCGATGCGTCTTTATGTTGAAGGTATACAGGAAATGAAAAATAGCACGAAGTTTTATCCCGATGCCAATTCCAGTATGCGTTTATCGTACGGCAGTGTGGCTGGCTATGCACCAATGGATGGCCTGGTGGCAAAACCATTTTCAAACTACAAGGGGATTTTTGAAAAATTCGATCCAAACAACACTGATTATGCCTATCCTGAAAAGATGAAGGAATTGCTGACAAACAAGGACTTTGGCAAATATGCCGATGGACAATCTATAAACATCTGTTTTATAACCAACAACGATGTTACAGGCGGAAGTGCCGGAAGTCCGGTGCTAAACGGAAATGGTCAAATTGTAGGTTTTACCTTCGATAAAAACTGGGAAAGTATGAGTGGCGACATCATTTTTGAAGAAGACTACCAAAGAACAATAAACATCGATGTCCGATATATTCTTTTTATAATAGAGAAGTTTGCCAATGCCGGACATCTGTTGGATGAAATGGAGATTTTATAAAAAAAAAGAGCTGTCCAATCAGACAGCTCCTTTTTCTTTCATATTTTAATCACTTCTACCTCACAACAGTCATTTGAATTGACTTAGTGAAGTTTGGTGTTTCAATTGTGTACATGTAAGTTCCTACTGCATAATTTTCGGCATTGAAAATAATAGTATGCTCACCCTCAAGCATTGTTCCTGAAACAAGTACTTCGAGTTTTTCACCCAACATATTGTAAACAGAAATATTTACTTCTGATTCGTTTGCTAAGAAGAAACGAATTTCAGTTGAAGTGGCTACAGGATTTGGAACATTTTGGAAAATCTGAGTAAGCGGTGCAGCTTCGGCAATAGTTAGTTTTCCAACTACTGCAATAGCATTGTCGGCATACAGTCCGTTTCCTTCAGTCCAACTTGTTACTTCGAACGTTTCCTCAACTCCTTCGGCAACACGCATAACTTTAATAGTATAAGCCGATCCTTCAACCATACCATCTACGTTGGTAGTTTCGCTATCGTTGCCCCAGATAGTGATGGCAAGATTGTTTCCAGTGTAAACACCGGCACCTGTCAGCATACCTGATTCAGAATAAATAGCGATTTCATCACCAATTGCAGGAGTAGTTTCCCAAACATTAACAGGGATTCCAAGTGTCATATCACAACCAGTATTCAGGATATTTGTGTAAACCTTGTTAACTGGGTTCACAATACCCGACTTAGTAGTTGCAGTTGTATTTGCAGGATAGTACAAATTTGTAGAAGCAAACATCCTTGCTTTATAACCAATTCCCGGCATGAAATCGCCAATTGAGTTATAACCAAATGCTGGCCAGTAAACCAGTCCCGAACCTGTTTTAACAACATTAACATCGGATGCAATTGCAGACATAGCAACAGCAACATCCATTGCTGATGTACGAAGATAACCAAACAGACTCCATCCTGCAGGCAGGTCAACAGCAGTAATTTCAGGTACTACTTGTGTACCTTCAATTTCCAGTGTTTGAGCAGTACTCATTTTAATCTGATAACCTTCACCAATATCCATGTTACCTACGTTGTTCAATCCGAAGTATGGCCAATATGGGTTACCATTTTCATCTTTGATTAATTGAACTTCGTTTCCGAGAGGTGCAAATACATCTTCAACGTTAGGGTAAGCAGGATCGATGAAAGTAGAAATGATACTGTATCCTGCGCTGATAGACAGGGTTTGCGAATCGTAAAGTGTTTCGATGAAATAAGTAATATTGTCAACCGGATTTAACGGGTCTCCCCAATATCCACTTTGGTTTCCAAACTCATCGTGTGCAATATACCAGAAAATGTATTCACCATCGCCCCATCCCGGGAAGCCAATGAATGGATTAGCAACTGCCTGTGTGTTTATGTTAAGGCTAAATACACCTAAGTTATAAGTTAATTCAGCAATACCAACTAAGTCTGCATTGAATGTAGCAATATCAACAGGATCGGTTGGAAGATTAAATTGCATCCATTGACCGGAAGCCCCGGAACCTGTAACTCCAACTTTGGTTACATCAACTTCGAGATGAGTAACTTCATCGTCTGGGTCTACAGTGGTAACTGTTAACATAACCCAACCATCCAACAGAGAACTATCGGCTGGGGTCATATTGGTAATATCAGGAGCTACAGTATAAACATCGATAACTGTAAACGCATCGGCTAATTCATAGCGGTTTGTAGGATCGTCGAAATTCAATGCAGTAGCAGCGATCGAAGTAAAATCGAAATCGTACATTCCCGGCTCAAGACCTGAAATGGTAATTGTCCATGTAGCATCAACAGCAAGGTATAATGGAATGCGTGCAATTCCCATTGCCTGGCTCAACCATAAACTTGTTTCGGTTCCGAGTACATTATAGCTACCAAGTGGGAGACTATTGTAATCAATAGAAACTACCGAACCTGCAGTTAATGGTGAAGGCAATTCAATTAATAAATCAACCATAAGGTCCTGAGGTAAGCTTGGCGAGAATGTTGGGAAATCGACAGAAGCATCGAATATTGCATCGTTTCCGTTCATTACTTCAACAAGCGCAGGGGCAATAAGATAAGTACCATCAATAGCAGCCTGGATTGCAGCAGAAGTGCCACTGAACTCCCAGTTAACTGTAATAGGATCTGAATTAATACCTGTTGAACTGGTTACAGCTCCGGTATAAGTATACATTCCTGTCAGGTAATCGCCATTAACGCGTAAATAAGTTTCTATTCCGGCAAAATCGAATTGTAGACCATCAACTATAGAGGCAACACCTACGGCATCAATTTTTAAGTAGAAAATAGGTGCATTACCATTAATGATTAACCACATTTGATCTTCCCAACTACCTGTTGGTGTTCCGTCAACACCTTTACCTGCCCAATAAGTAAACCAATCGGTAGGATAAGTATTTAAGTAGAATCCGTACATTCCGGCAGCAAGAGCTGTACTTGAAGAATAGCTTGCTGCATCAATATAGAAATAAGTTACTGTTGGATCTAATGCCATAATATATCCAGATGTCAAATCACCTGAAATGGCACTCCAGGTTGACATATCTGTGGATTCAACCAAGTCCATACCTGTAAGTTCAGGAATAATGTATACCATTACGTCATCTGAACCAAAACATCCATTTGCATCGAAAATCTCTACCGAGTATGATCCTTCGGCAGCAAC
>JAYENH010000271.1:0-3717 GCA_034721995.1 Bacteroidota bacterium | reverse complement strand
TTTTAAAAGTCTCTGATAAGAAAGCGTCAAGAACAAGGCTTGTGAAATCTTTAAACTCAGGAGTCCGTCAGCTGACGGATGACTGAGTTTAAAGATGAGCATAACGCAGTTATTGGCGTTTTCTTGCGGAGACTATGTACATGGCTATTTCTGTTTCTATAAATATATCGTTCCTTCTGAACTGTTAATTATTGACATATCATACTTCAAACAAAGCACGACTCCGTAGGAGTCAGATATTTATAGAAGTAATTGACGAAACATTTTAAAGCTCCGGTAGGAGCGACATATTGGGCAAAGTCGAATCTTATTGGCAAGAGAACCAGGACTGACATGACTTGCTATTCTTAAATTCATGAATAAAAAGTGTAAACTGAGAAATGAAAATTCCCCAATTTTTCTATTGAGGATTTTAAATATTATTTGTTCGTCAGGACAAACGCAAATTGATAATTAGTAGAAATAGATGTTTCTTTGTGTTCATATAGCAAAATACAATAAATGACTATGAATGACGCGCAGCAAATGACAGCACAGCGTAATGACAATTAATGACTATCAATAATAAATTACTATGATCTTATTAATAAAAAACATAAAATCCCTTATTCAGGTTGAGAATGAAACCCGAAAATGGGTTGCAGGCCCCGACATGGCAAAATTGAATACTATCGAAAATGCTTTCCTTTTAATGAATGATGGCCTGATTTCGGATTTTGGAACTATGGAAAATTGCCCGGAAATAGCAGATAGAATTATTGATGCCAGTGGAAAAATGGTATTTCCTTCCTACTGCGATTCGCATACCCACCTTGTTTATGCGGGAAGCCGCGAAATTGAATATGGTGATAAAATCCGTGGGCTTTCGTACGAAGAAATTGCAGCACGCGGAGGAGGAATTCTGAATTCTTCCAAATTGCTCCATAATACAAGCGAAGATGAATTGTACCATCAGTCGATGAAAAGGATCGATGAAATTATTTCGCTCGGAACAGGAGCAGTTGAAATAAAAAGTGGGTATGGCCTTTCGGTAGAGGATGAGTTGAAAATGCTGAGAGTAATAAAACGTATCAGGGAAAACTCCCCTATTACCGTAATATCTAATTTTCTCGGTGCACATTCTATTCCTACCGAATACAGAAATGATCAGGAAAAGTATGTTGACATTGTTATTAACGAAATGATTCCTCAGGTAGCCGCCGAAGAGCTTGCCGACTTTATTGATGTTTTCTGCGATAAGGGATTTTTTACAGTTGACGAAACCGACAGAATACTTTTGGCCGGAATGAAATATGGCATGAGGCCAAAAATACATGCAAACGAATTGGATTATTCTGGCGGCATACAGGTTGGGGTTAAATATAATGCCCTCTCGGTCGATCATCTCGAATTTACAGGTGATGAGGAAATTTCATGTTTGTTGAAATCTGAAACTATGCCTACATTATTACCGGGGGCAGCTTTCTTTTTGGGAATGATAGATCCACCCGTACGTAAAATGATCGATGCAGGTTTGCCCATTGCCCTGGCTTCCGATTACAATCCAGGCTCATCGCCCGGCGGCGACATGAAATTTATTATGTCGCTTGGCTGCATTAAACTTAGGATGCTGCCAGAAGAGGTGATTAATGCAACAACTATCAACACTGCTTATGCTATGGGACTACACGAAACTCACGGTAGCATTGCCAAAGGGAAAGTAGCTAATGTATATATCACAAAAGAAATCCCGACATATCAATTTCTCCCTTATGCATATAGCAGCCACTTAATTGATACTGTTATATTAAATGGTGTAGTTTGGAATAAATGATTGTTAGTTCTCAAAATAAAAAAAAAGCCCCTCCAAAACGGAGAGGCTTTTTTTTATTCATTAAAATGTTTTTATCGAACAATATTCATTTTTTTGATGGCTGAGAAATCACCGGCACGGAGCTTATAGAAATAAGTTCCTGCTGCATAATTGCTTGCATCAAATTGTACTTTATATGTCCCTGCCGATTGACTTTTCGAAACAATAACTTCGAGTTTGTCTCCAAGAATATTGTAAACCGAAATCTCGACATTGGCATCTTTGGCCAGGCTGTATTCAATTTCGCTTAATGTATTAACAGGGTTTGGCATATTTTGCCCAAGCGAATTAGTAAATGATTCGATGATTGAAACTTTACCTGCAATGGCAATATCATCAGTTTCATAATTCGGTGATCCTTGTACCCAGTCGATATTTAATATTTGCTCTGTCCTTTCCGATTGATTCCAAATCTTAACAATTAAACTTTCGTTATCAGTTAATCCATCAATTGTCGGGGTCTGGTCATTATCGCCCCAAACAGTAATAGCCATAAGTGTATTGGCAAATACAGCACTACCAACTAACTGGCCACTGGCACTGAAAACAGAAACTTCGTCGCCATAAGCAGGAACAGTTTCCCAGGCCGACACGGGTATACCAAGTGTCATATTATTACCTGTATTAAATGCTGTGCCATAATGTTTGCTTTCAATATCAGCATTAAATGATTTAGTACCACTTACAGGAGTAACAGGATAGAAGAACGAGGTTGCAGCATTTGCAAAAATTGCAAATCCTTCGTCAGGCATCATATTTCCAATTGAGTTAAATCCAAATATTGGCCAGTAAACGTGTCCGTTTTCATCTTTAAGTAAATCGATATTTGAAATAACAGAATTTAACATTACTGCCGGATCGCCTGGAGCATCAAGTATATAACCAATATAACTCCATCCAAACGGAAGGTTTATAGCAGTTGTTGTAGGATCAACCTCTTCGCCGGCCAATTTAAGTGTGTCAATATCTAACATGTATATTCTGTAACCTTCTTCGGATACCCAATTGCCAATAAGATTTACACCATATCCTGGCCAGTAAGCCTGTCCATTTTCATCTTTCATCAATCCTACATTCGAAACAATGTCGGCAAAAAGGCTGTCGAGTGCCATGTATTCTTCAATAACATAACTCGAAATTATGTTCCATCCTGCCATCAATTCAATTTCCTGACGAGCTTCAACATCTTCTAAAGCAGTAATCCCACTTTGACCATTGGGAGCAAAGTATTGCTCGTGTGTAATCTGTGGTGAGCCAATTGGCATGTAAATGGCATTTACTTCATATTCCATGTTTTCGATGGCTTTCCATATTTTCCAGGTAAATTCTTCACCAGTAACAAAGCCGTCGTTTAGTGCCTGTACGCCCCATGCAGGTAATGCAGTGGTTAAGCCGGTATATTCAATTAATCCGCCACAAGCAAGCGTTCCAAGCGAGTCGTAGAAAACACCAATATAGTCGCCGGGAATCAAAGGAGCTCCTTCAACAACTAAAGTAGCGGTGCTCGGAATAAGTATGGTATGGTTAATTCCGGTATTGGTATACGTCCAACCAGGATTATCTGGAGGTTGATTTATTTCAAAACTTTCAATTAATAAACATCCGTTGTCGTCGGTAACTGTAACTGTATAAACACCTGCAATAATATTTAGTAGGTCTTCCGATACTGCTGAGTTGCTCCATGCATACGAGTATGGCAGGATACCTCCGGCTACTTCAATATCAATAGCACCATCGCTTCCCCATAGTACACTAACATTAGTAATAGTAGAAGTTAACGAAAGTGCAACAGGTTCAGTCAATGTGTAGCTGCCGGTAATAGTACAGCCATTTGCATCGGTTATTAACACATTGTAAGTTCCGGT
>JAYENH010000270.1:0-3721 GCA_034721995.1 Bacteroidota bacterium | reverse complement strand
CCAACTTATAAGTATACAACTAGTCGAATGATCGGACCTGGAACAGCGACTTGGGGTGGTGATTGTGTTGGTCTTTTTCCAACTGAAGTTTCGGAAAATACATTGAATACAGTTATGCCAATTGGGAATCTTATAGATGGACCATATGATTGTACTTTGCAATTTACTGATGAAAATCCAGATCGTCCTTCTTCCAATACACTTGGAATGAGGAGTTTTACTATTGATACAACTGCACCTACATTAACGCTAGGTGATGCAATTGATGATCTAACAACAGATAATACGCCGAGTTACGTTTTTCAATCAGGTGAGGCCGGGTCAATTACTTACAGTGGCAGTGGAGATTGTGGAGATGGAGATGTGGCTGAAATATTGGAAGGAGAAGAGGATACTGATGTAACAGTTACTTTTGGAACAGTGACACCACTAGAAAATAAACTTTATTCTGGTTGCACAATTACAGTGACTGACGAGGCGGGGAATGTTTCTGACTCATTGGTTATTCCTGATTTTACGGTTGATGCGCCATTAAATAGTGATGATTTTGTGATTACAGTTCAGACGGACAATTCTGGAGATTCTGAGGATTATCAGTTTGCTATTCCAACTTTTTCAGGACAGACTTATGATTATTCTGTTGATTGTGATGATGATGGAACTTTAGAAGTGGAAAATCACACAAGTGATGTTGGTTATATTTGTGATTACGGAGATGGTAATGAGGGGGAATATACAATTAGAATTATTGGAACTTTCCCACGAATTTATTTTAATGGTAGTAATACTGATGTAGAAAAAATTCTTTCGGTTGAGCAATGGGGAACAGGTCAGTGGAGTTCGATGAATGGAGCATTTGGAGGTGGATGTATTAATTTAGTAATAAACGCTCTAGATACGCCAGATTTATCTAATGTCATTGATTTAGGAAATATGTTTCTTGGTGCAACTTCATTTAATGAAGACATAGGAAATTGGGATTTATCTAATGTTGAAAATATGCGCTGGATGTTTAAAGACGCTAGTTTATTCAATCAAGATATTAGTAATTGGAATACTTCAAATGTTACAGATATGAGTAGTATGTTTTCTGGGGCCACCAATTTTAATAAGGATATTAGTACTAATGGTAATAATTGGAATGTAGAAAATGTAACTGATATGAATTGGATGTTTAAAAATGCGAGCTCTTTTAATCAGAATATAGGAAATTGGAATGTTGGCGAAGTTATAGATATGTCAGGAATGTTTGGAGGTGCTATTCAATTTAATCAGGACTTGAGTAGTTGGAATATTGAAAAGGTCACGAGTATGAGTGATATGTTTTTTGACGGAGCTGGTCTTTCTATTATGAATTATGACGCTTTACTAATAGGTTGGAATGCTCTAACTTTGCAACCTGATGTTACACTTAATGCTGGGACAAGTAGCTATTGCTCAACTGAAGCAGTGACGGCTCATGACAACATGACTGATGATGTAACTGGATATAATTGGTATATTGTTGACGGTGGGAATAGTTGTACACAAACTGATACCAAACCTCCTTACTTGCAATTAACAGTTCCTGTGTCACCAACTTTAACTAATGACAATCAGCCAACTTATACCTTTACTTCGAATGAGATTGGTAGAATAGCTTATAGTGCGGAATGTACGGGAGATAAAGCTGATGCAGTGATTGGAAATAATGAAGTAACCTTCAATACTTTAAGTGATGGGACTTATTCAAATTGTACACTTACAGTAACTGATGCATCGAATAATGAATCACTTCCATTAGCAATTAATGCTTTTGAGGTTGATGCGACAGCTCCAGTTTTATCAGGAGACATTGTAACAATGCTAATTGAAAATTCTCCGGAGTTAGTTTTTGAATCAGATTCAATAGGTGTAGTTACTTATTCAGGTAACTGTGGAAATGGTACACTAACAGAATCTGCTATTAGTACAACAAACACAACAGTTTTTGGTCCGTTACAAAATGACACTTATTCAGATTGTAAAGTAATGGTGACAGATGAGGCGGGAAATGTAGGCGAGATTGAGATTCAAGAATTTATAATCGATGCAGTAGATACTATCCCACCAGTTCGATCTGCTGGAAAACCAGAAAATAATTTGCCAGTAGGAACAACTAGCACAACATTAGAATTGATAACAAATGAGCCTGCGACTTGTAAGTACACTAGGATAGCTGGAACAGCCTATGATGATATAGATAATGCCAATATTTTTGATAGTACTACTAGCTCGACTGTTCATTCTAAAGCAGTTACAGGTTTGTCAGCTGGAGATTATAATTATCACGTTAAATGTAAAGATTCTGATGGCAATGCAAATCCAGCTGTTGATGACTTCACTATCATTTTTACAATTTTATCTAGCTCTGCGCCTACGGATATTTCTTTATCGAGCGCGGTAGTTCAAGAAGCTCAACCAATAAATACAGCAGTGGGATCTTTGACCACAACAGATCCAGATGCAGGAGATACTCATGTTTATTCTCTATCTTCAGGTTGTTCAAATTCAGGAGTTGGTAATGGTTCATTCAATATTGATAGTGATAATTTAAGAACTAGCGAAGAATTTATTTTCGTGAATCAAAGCTCTTATGACATTTGCATTAAAACGGATGATGGAGAGGGTGGGACTTATGAAAAAGAATTTACGATCACAATTAGTGATCCTTCACAGGCGAGTTGCACATTTGATGGTGCTACAGTTATTCATGGTGAAACAGTATTGGCTTGGGAATCTGATGTGGTTCCGCATGGTGATACATGTAACTATCAAGATAGAACTTGCAATAATGGAACCTTGTCAGGAACATTTACTTTTGATTCTTGTACAGTAAGTTCTGAAACATGTGATGCTACCCATCTAAATCTTTGTACGACAGAAACAACTTGTAGTGCATCGGGAGGCTTTTGGTGTAATAATCAGTGCCAGGCGACTGATTGTTCTACAGCTCCGGTATGTGATGTCAATCACTTAAACCTTTGCACTACTCAAACAACTTGCGATACAGCTGGAGGCTTTTGGTGTGATAATCAATGTAAAGATGATTCCTGTAGCTCAGATGGAATTTTTGATGGAGATATAGAATTTAAAGTTGGAAGTGATTATATTGATTTAGATGACGATAGCACAAACTATATTGACAAAGAAAAAATAAAATTCAAAGGAGAAGAGAAAGGATTAAAAGGGGGAAAGGTAGAATTATATGTCGAAGGAGATTTAGAAGAAACAACCACTATAGGTTCAGATGGAAAGTGGAAAATTAAATATAAGGGAAAAGAAGGTGAGACAGAAAAGTATGAATTAAAATTTTATGATAAAAATGGAAAATATGTGGATAATGAAAAATTCAAAATAAGAATAGACACAGATGATCCAGAAATAGAAGAAATACCACATTATTTAAATAAAAGAGCTGGAGATACTATTTGGTGGAATAATTATGATAATCACTATTTGAAAAAAACAGAAATAAGATGGGATGGTGATAAACACAAATTTAAAATAAAAGATGCTAACAAAAAAGAAACTAGACGACAAGAATGGAGAATCCCAACTGATGCATCCAAAGGATTGCATCACGTTCGAATTAAAACTTATGATAAATCTGGGAATAAAGAGATGGTTTATTTAGTGGTTAATGTTTGGTAGGGATTTTAGAGGGTAAAATAATCGATTAAATGCTCCAAGTACAAATTCT
>JAYENH010000269.1:0-3723 GCA_034721995.1 Bacteroidota bacterium | reverse complement strand
CGAATGTTCGACGAATTCGGGAACAATCTAGAGAAAGCTTCATGTATAAAAGATATGGGGGTAACTTTTTTTCAACAAGGGCTATATAATCAGGCATTGGAAAAATTCCTGATATCTTATGAGTTGATGAAAGACTCAAAAAAAATTGGAAGTATTGAAATTTTGGTCGATAAAATTGTAAGGGTTTACGATAGCCTCCGGAATTATCAGAAAGCTTATGAGTATTCAAATATTCTACATGGATTAATCGATTCGCTTTATAATGCCGAAACACACAAGCAAATTGTTGAACTAAGGAATAAATTTGAATTAGGGCAAAAAGAAAAAGAGATCGAGATAAAAAACCTCCAGATAGAAAAACAGAACAACAATATGGAACGTTTCGAGCGTGAGCGCTGGTTTTATATTCTACTGTTTATTTTGCTCGTATTTGTTGCATGGTCGTTTTTTAACAGGTTCAAGCTAAAGCAAAAACATAAGCAAGAAAAACTTATGCTGAAAAATATTGAGATCGAACAACACTTGCTCCGCTCCCAGATGAATCCCCATTTTATCTTCAATTCCCTAAATTCTATTCAAGGTTTGATTTCGTGCAACGACTCGTATCAGGCCGAAGTGTACTTATCGAAGTTTGCACAACTGGTACGGTCAATCCTCGAAAACTCCAAAAAAACAACAGTAAGCTTATCGGAAGACATCAGCAATTTAAAGCTTTATCTCGATTTGGAAAGTATGCGCTTTGGCGATTCATTCGAGTATAAATTGATAATAGATCCCCTTGTCGATGCCGAAGAAGTTGTTGTACCACCTTTATTGGTACAGCCTTTTGTTGAAAACTCGATAAAACACGGCCTTATTAAATTATCAGACAGGAAAGGTGAAATAAGGATTGATTATTTCAGGCAGGGCAATAGTTTAGTTTGCACGGTCGAAGATAATGGAATTGGCCGTGCTGCCTCGGCAAAATTAAAAAACAGAAATTCTAACCATAAGTCACTCGGGATGAAAGTTACCCAGGAAAGACTGGACTCCCTCAATAAACAATTTAAGTCCCGTGCATCTGCCGAAATTACCGATTTGTTCGACAAATCAGGCAATGCCTGCGGGACAAAAATTGTTGTTAAAATACCATATCTTAACCTATAAGCTGTGAGAAATGATAAGAACAATTATTATTGATGATGAAGAAAGAGGCAGACGAACTTTAATATCCCAGATAAGCAAGTATTGCCCGGAACTTGAAATTGTTGGTGAAGCAAACGGTGTGTCAACAGGAATGGAAATTATAAGGCACAAAAACCCCGATGTTGTATTCCTCGATATCCAAATGCAGGATGGTACCGGTTTCGATTTATTGGAACAGTTACCCCAGGTAAGTTTTGCGGTAATATTTGCCACAGCCTACGACCAATATGCTGTGCAGGCTTTTAAGTTTAGTGCTACCGATTACCTCTTAAAACCTATCGACCCCGACCAGTTGATAAAAGCGGTAGATAAGCTAAAAAACGAAATCGATTCGCTTAACCTGAACAAAAAGCTTGAAGCATTATTCAGCAATCGGAAAAATTTTGAAAAAATAGCCCTGCCGACTTTCGATGGGATAATACTTGTAAAAATCAAGGAAATTATCCGCTGCCAGTCGGAGAGCAATTATACGACACTTTATATGCCGGGAGGCAGCAAAGTTGTGGTTACCAAAACCCTTAAAGATTTCGACGAGATGCTCACCCCCATTGGGTTTTTCAGGATACACCAGTCGCATCTTGTCAACATGTCGTTTGTAAACAAATATATTAAAGGCGAAGGCGGCTCGGTAAAAATGGAGGACGGAACAGTGCTCGAAGTAGCACGCCGCCGAAAGGATACTTTTCTTGAAAAACTGCTTGAAACCTCATAGGCTGATATCAGATAATGAAACATTCATGCTAAAGAATTTTAACACACAGGAGGATGATTAAAAAAATCTTTGCGACTTCGCGGCTTTGCGAGAAATATATTTTAAACAGATGAAATCAATTACTGCAAATACTCTTTTCGTGTTGAGTCGAGCTTGAGGAAAACAAATAAGAGTATGGTAAATCCCCACAGTGATGAACCTCCGTAACTAAAAAAAGGCAGCGGAATTCCAATAACAGGGGCAAGCCCAATGGTCATGGCAACATTTATGGCAAAATGAAAAAATAAGATTGAAACTACCCCCCAGCCAAAAACACGGTTGAAATGCGAGCGTTGCCTTTCGGCCACATAAATTAGTCGCAACAGCAAAAACAGGAACAGGGTTATTACTATTGATGTACCCATAAAGCCCCATTCCTCACCCACAGTGCAGAAAATAAAATCGGTGCTTTGTTCAGGCACAAAATCGAACTTGGTTTGTGTGCCTTGTAAAAAACCTTTGCCTGTTAGTCCTCCCGACCCAATAGCAATTTTAGATTGGCTTACATTATAACCAACTCCATGTGGATCATCAATTTTACCAAGCAAAACCATTATCCTGTCCTGTTGGTGCTTTTCGAGTATATTGTTAAAAAAATAATCGACCGTTGACGTATAAACAATGCTGGCAATAAGTGCAAAGGTTAGCAAATAGCCGATTTGCATTTTTTTTATGTATGAAAAATAGAGGTAAATCAATCCGGACAAAAGAACAGAAAGCAATATAATTTGATAGCCGGGCCTGTTAAGGTCGAACAAATAATCAAGAATAAAAAGTAAAGCTCCAAAAACAAACAGTACGGCTGTAACTATTCCAATATCCTTCCAGTTACGGTGGTAGAGTGTAAATATCACAATAGTCAGCGAGGTTAATAAAGATGAAATCGTAGTAAGATTTTGTGTTAGGGACAAAACAAAAAGTGCTATTGCAAGTAATCCAATCAGCAAAAAACTTCCTGACAATCCCTCGCGGTACAGCACTAAAACAAAGGCAATGTATACCATGGCCGAACCTGTATCGTTTTGCAACAGGATTAATACGGCAGGAAGAAATATTATCAACACAATTTGTAGTAATGATTTTATGTTTTTGATTTTAAAATTGTGCGAACTCAGGTACTTGGCTAGTGCCAGGGTAGTTGCAAATTTCGCAAATTCGGCGGGCTGTATCCTGATACCCCCAATCTGAAACCATGATCGTGCCCCGTTTACTTCTATCCCAAATAATAAAACTACAACGAGCAGCCCCATTAGCAAACCGAAAATTGGATATGCAAAAAAGTCATAAAACTTTACGTCTATAATAAAAATAGCAATAACTATCACCACCGATAAACCAATCCACATAAGTTGTTTTCCGTAACGTTGTGAAATATCGAAAATACTTTGATGCTCATGATTATAAACCGCAGCATAGATATTTATCCAACCTAAAAAAACTAATATAAAAAACAATATTATGCTTAGCCAGTCGACATTAGAAAATATTTTTCCTCTTCGTTTCACTCCTTCGAAATTAAGTTTTCATCAATCATTCTGTCTTCAACCCATTTTTTGCTTATTTTTCCTTTGATATATTTTTCCATCATTAGTGTGGCAATAGGTACTGCCCATGTTGATCCAAAACCGGCATTTTCTACCACTACCGAAATTGCAATCGCAGGATTTTCGCGTGGTGCAAATGCAATAAAAATAGAATGGTCGTTGCCATGAGGGTTTTCTGCCGTTCCTGTTTTCCCACACATTGCAATCGAATCTGTTCTGTACCACCGGGCTGTACCATGTTCT
>JAYENH010000268.1:0-3725 GCA_034721995.1 Bacteroidota bacterium | reverse complement strand
GTTTGGTGAATCTACAAACGCCATCCGTCAGGAACTAAATAAATTTGAAAAAGCAGGCCTTTTAAACTCGTATAGCGAGGGCAATAAAAAAATGTTCCGGGCCAACACCGAACATCCGCTTTTTCATGATATTCACAGTATTTTATTGAAACATCTGGGCTTCGACCATATTATTGAAAAAGTAATTCGAAATTTGGGCGAAGTGCAATCGGTTTTTATTGTCGGCGATTTTGCAAAAGGGATAGACACTAATATTATCGATCTTATTTTTATGGGAGATAAGATAAATCGGACATATTTATTTGAGTTGGTAGAAAAAGCCGAGCAGATGATTAAAAGAAAGGTGAGATTTCTTGTTTTGAATTATCAGGAATATAAAGATTATAAAAAAGATGCAAGTGGAATAGAGCCTTTACTACTTTGGAAAAGGGAAGTTAATGTTTTATTGAATGATTGAAGTACAAGAAATAGAAAGGCCAACACTTGAAAAACAGTGGCATGTAGTTTATTCTGCTCCGAGAGCCGAGAAAAAGATCGATCGGGAGTTTCAGGAGTTGGGGCTGGAAACATTTTGCCCTACACAAACCGTTGTGCGACAGTGGAGCGATAGGAAGAAAAAAATCGAAAAAGTGCTGTTTACATCTTATGTGTTTGTAAAATGCAATTTCAAAGATTTCGTAAAAATATTTCAGGTACAAGGCTTTGTAAGGTTTGTATATTATCTTAAACGCCCGGCAATTGTAAAGGATTATGAAATTGAAAATATCCGGATATTTTTAGAACAAACAACCGATCATTCTATTACTTTTGTGGCGGATGAAACGGTTAAGATTGCAGACGGACCCCTTCAGGGACGCACAGGAAAAATTGAAAGGGTCGGGAAGCATAAACTGATGATCCGTATCGAGCAATTGGGCATGTGTTTGCTTGCTGAGGTACATAAAAACAAGGTCGAACATTTGCAAGCGGCAGGTTAGACCTACATATTAGATTTTCAAACAGTTGCAGTTTTTACACTGGGACTTACGAGGCGAAGCTGTATATAGGATGAGAGTTCCGAGTTCAGGGTTAAAAGTTTCCTATTCGCAATTTACAGTTACTGGTTCACAGCCAATATTCAGCAATCAATAATCAGCAGTCGGCAGTAAAAAGCCGGTAGAACTTCGATTTCATTCTTTTGGCAAATGCTTTGGGAAAAAGACATAATTTTTGATTTCAATACTTGATACTAAATACCTGATACTAATTTATTATGACTAAACCACTTTCGACCCGGAATACCAAAAACGAAATATTAGATGCTTACGAAGGTTTACTTCAGAAAGTAAAAGAACAATCGAAGCAAAAACCACAGGAAGTAAAAGAAACCGAACAAAAGAAAAAAGTAGTTCAAAAGGCTTCTGATAATACTTCGCAGGGAATTATTAAAAATATTGCTGATTTAAAACTGAACATCACCGGGGAGCTTGAAAGTGTTGAAGAAAGCCTGTTGACAGAATTTAAACGGTTTTCGGAAATCCAGCAGGCAATAAAAATAGAAAAGGAAAATCTCGAAGAGCTTTATCAGTTATCGGCAAATACCGATTCGTTGGCAGCAATCCTTTTAGCACAGAAAGAAAAGAAGAGGTTGTTTGATGAAGAAATGGCGCAGAAGGAAAAGAATTTAATGGAAAAAATAAATTCCGAGCGTCAGAAATTCGATGATGAAATGACAGGGAAAAAAGCTACATGGGAAAAACAAAAAAAGGAGTACGAGCTTGCATTGAAAGAAGAAAAAGAAGATCAGAAAAAAAAGAGACAAAGAGAAGAAGATGAATACACCTACAAATTAAAAATTGAGAGACAGAAGGAAGAGGACGATTACAATTCAAAAAAGGATAAACAGGAAAAAGAACTTACTGAGAAAAAAACAACATTTGAAAAAGAAATCATAGAACGCGAACAACAAATAAAAGCAAGCGAGGATGAACTTTCTGACCTGAGAAAACAATCCGAGACATTCCCAAATGAACTAAACAAAAAAGTAAAAGAAGCCGAGGAGGCTGTAAAGAAAGAAATTACTACGAAATACACTTTCGAAAAAGAACTATATGCAAAAGAAGTTCAAGGCGATTTGAACTTGAAAGAACAAAACATAAAAAGCCTCGAAGCCAAAATAAAAGAACTCGACGCATTGATAAAACAAACCGGAATTAAAGCCGATGCCTCAGAAAAAACAGCAAAAGATATTGCAATAAAGGCTATCGAAAATGCTTCTAAAATTCAAGTTATCGACCCGGGAAGGAAACAGGAGAAATACGAAGACAGCAAGTAATTTATTATTTATTTATTGCCTATTGATTATTGAAATCGTTCAACAGGAATTTGCAAAACAGACATCATTTAAATCAGATAAAACATTAATGAAAACAATTGCAGTTATAGGACTTGGTTATGTTGGGCTTCCACTGGCCGTTGAGTTTGGGAAGAAACGCAAAGTTTTAGGTTTCGATATAAACCAGTCACGCGTTGATGAAATAAACAAAGGACATGACCCAACGCTTGAGGTTGAAGATGAAGACTTACAGGAAGTATTACTTTTAGAAAAAGATAAATTTAAGGCTGCCTCCAAAGGATTGTTCCTCACCACCGACATCGGGAATATAAGCGATGCCGAAATATATATTATTGCTGTACCAACACCAACCGATAAAAACAACCGGCCTGATTTAACACCTTTAATTAAATCATCGGAAACAGTTGGAAAGGTTTTAAAAGATAATGATATAGTTATATATGAATCCACAGTTTACCCCGGAGCTACCGAGGAGGATTGTGTTCCTGTGCTTGAGAGAGTATCGGGCAAAAAGATGAACGAACATTTTTATGTCGGATACTCGCCCGAACGAATAAACCCGGGTGATAAAGTTCATACCCTTACTACAATTAAAAAAGTTACATCGGGTTCAACTCCTGAAATTGGCAAAGAAGTCGATAACCTTTACAAAGAAATTATTACAGCCGGGACACATTTGGCTACAAGCATAAAAGTTGCCGAAGCGGCCAAAGTAATCGAAAATTCGCAACGCGATATCAACATAGCTTTTGTGAACGAATTGTCGAAAATTTTTAACCTGATGGGCATCGATACCCTCGAAGTGCTCGAAGCAGCCGGGACAAAGTGGAATTTCCTGCCTTTCCGTCCGGGATTGGTTGGTGGGCATTGCATAGGGGTCGATCCTTTTTATCTGGCACAAAAAGCCCAGGAAGTTGGCTATCATCCCGAAATTATATTAGCCGGCCGTCGCCTTAACGATTCGATGGGCGCACACGTTGCCGGCGAAGTTGTTAAACTTATGCTGAAATCGGGTTTGCCCGTAAAAGAGAATAAAGCGTTGATGTTGGGGATTACTTTTAAAGAAAACTGCCCCGATATAAGAAATACACGGGCCATAGATATTTATCACGAATTGCAAAGCTACGGAATGGCAGTGGATGTTTACGATCCCTGGGCCAATGCCGAAGAAGTAAAACATGAATACAGCATCGATATAATTAATCATCAATCATCAATCATCAATAATGATTATGGTGCAATAATACTTGCTGTTGCCCACAATGAATTTAAAGAAATCGACATTGAGGCTTTCAAAAAAACTGGTAGCATAATTTATGATGTTAAAGGCATATTGCCTAAAGAATTGGTAAACTCGAGGCTTTAATTGAGTTCAAAGTTCAAATGAACC
>JAYENH010000267.1:0-3737 GCA_034721995.1 Bacteroidota bacterium | reverse complement strand
CTTGACGCTTTCTTATCAGAGACTTTTAAAAACAGGAGTTTTCGTGCAGGCACTAATTAGTTAAAATATATATTCCATCATCTTACTTTTATTCTTTCACAATCTCTTTTTCAAAAAATCTGCAAGTCTCATAGCCACCCCCTCCCAAAATCTCAAAGTCCCCCAGTCTCAAAATCTCAGAATCTCCCTTTCTCAAAGTCTCAAAGTCACTCAGTCTCTTAGTCCCTTAGTCCCACAGTCTCTTAGTCCCTCGGTCTCCAATTCTCTCAGTCTCTTAGTCCCCCAGTCTCAAAATCTCCCTTTCTCAAAGTCTCAAAGTCACTCCCTCTCAAAATCTCCCAGTCTCTCAGTAGCTCTTTTACATTTGGGTTATCATCAAAAAGGCCATCAACAACAATTCCTGTAAGTTCAAGAATTTCAATAATTACTTTTGCATGACCGCTGGCACCGTATAGATACATTTTATTCGCTTCCTTTAAAAAATTCCATTGTTGCTTGCCCTTCCTGACTAATTCCTTCACTAACAAATACTTTTTTTATTGTCATTAAAAGTATTTTCATATCGAACCAAAACGAACAGTTATCAACATACCAAACATCGTATTCAAATTTTTTCTCCCAAGAAATAGCATTACGGCCATTGATACCAAATGATTTAGGTGAAATTTGAATAAAAATTCTGTTTTGAATCCGGCATGGTTTGAGACAATAAAAACATAGCATCGTAAAAGTCACGGCCTTTTTTTCGATCAAGCATGGCAGAAACTTTCATGGCACACAATACCGCATCAGATGGCACAGGCATTGGAAAATAAAAACCTCCTCCTTTTATGTTGATCATGTCAGATTGGTAATGAACCAACTGATCCTGGCTTTCAATCTTGATCAGAAATCGCTCTTCTTTATGGCCGGATAATCCCAGGTCGAACAATAGCTCAGGGAAATGTATATTTCTCCTAAACGCTTTCAATTTTGGGTTTAACCTGTCTTTAGCTAACGCATGTAGGCCATTGTTTTGGAGGAATTTGATTACATCATCGGTCATTTTTGTAAATTCTTCCTGCGACAACGCTTTGATATCAAAATCAAGGTCTTCTGAAAAACGATCTATTGCTTTTGTTAAACGAATACAGGTACCTCCGATGAAAGTTAATTTACGGATGTATGGAGTGGATGATAGATAGTCGAGTATCATTAACTGTATGTATTCCTTTAACAGATGCTTGCTTGCTAAGGCATTGTCGCGCAAGGCAGCGGGAAAGAAATTTTTAATGGCCTCCAACGGGATCATAAGCCATAACTTTTATACAACAAATTAAGCCTTCGCGTAAGTGCTTTATTATTAAACATGATAAGATATTCATTCATCACCTGCAAGTTTATATCGTCTCGCAGAAAATCTTCATCCAACCTCAGGTTTTCCATTTGCTGAAGTGTGTCGTATTCCGGATAAAGGTACAATAGATCGAGTAGGGCTTTTTCAGGCATAGCTATCTGCAAAGTCCTGCCATCAGCTATGGGCCTGATATCGTATCCAAACATTAGCTCACTCTTTATCGACTTGTAGGAATATTGTGCAAAGGAGTTGTTAAAATTGACTGTTTTTAAAGGTGTAACGCTGGTTATTTGCACAACCGCTTCGGGGATTATTCCATAAAACGACAGGGCCGTATGTAAACTGATGTAGGAAGGCTTGTACATGCGATTAGCAAAATAAAAAGCAAAATCAGGCTTTTTTATGTATTCAGGAAAAGTGAAAAAGCCTTGCTTCAATTTTACCAGTAAGTTATTTTTAGTCCACCGGTAAAGATTATTCCGGTCGAAACCAGGTTGCCAGGCAAATACCTGATCGTTGCTGAAACAGGCCAGATCAAACATTTTTTCTCTGAACTCGAGATAATTCATCACGTTTTTATTTCTATTGTGCAGCAAATATAGTGCATTATAGAAATAATATCATGTATTGACGGAACATTTTGTTTTGAACTCCCTACTCCTTACTTTTATCTCCTCCCTGCTTTCTACCCCCTACTCCCCTTAAAAAACTCCATTGTTGCCTGACCTGCCTGATTAATCCCTTCGCTCCACGCCCTTCGCTCCCTACTCCTCGCCCTTCGCTCTCCGCTCTCCGCCCTTCGCCCTCCGCTCTCCTACTCCTCTTCCTTTTTTCTGAATGGCTCGCGCAAAAGGATGTTGTAAATAAAAAGCACAAGGATAGCGGCAATGAATACCACAAACAGGGTTTGCATGATTTTCCAGATTACATCTTCAAGATCGATCAATCCCCAAACCGACAGGATGGCGATAAAGGTTGAAATTATTACTACGGTGATAAGAATGTAGCTCGCTACTTTTTTTACTGCATTATCCATAATTATCAAATTTAAGGGTTTTTAATGTTAATGATAAATCGTAAATGGTATTGTATGTTTTTTTTCGGTCTCCAATTGTTAATTCCCATATTAAGCGATTTTCGAATTGGTTTATTGCGACGGACAAATCGCCTGCTTTGTTACAATCTACCTTAAAACCCAATCGCTCCAAAGCTCTTTTTGTCCAGGTTGCATCGTATTCGGCGGCTTGCAGGTAAATGCTTTTGCTATGCTTTCGGGGAACTTTAAAACTACCACTCGTAAAATCGAAAACCGCTTTTCCTTTGCCAAATACGCTATCTATCGTGTGGTCAATGATGAGGTCTTCGGGAGCACCTTCCACAATGCCCCCTTCTGATGCCAGCCAAATTTTATCGGCTTCGCTAATGGCAATATTTATATCGTGAATGGCAATGATAATGCTTTTGCCCTTCGACAGGCTTTGTTCCTGCAAGAGCCTGAAAATTTCGTACTTGTGTGGCAAATCAAGAAAAGCGGTGGGTTCGTCAAGAATTATAATTGGGGTATCCTGCGCAAGGGCACGGGCAATCATAGCGCGTTGCTTTTCGCCATCGCTCAATTCGTTGAAACGGGTATAGGCATATTTCGATATCTCAACCGAGCTTAGGGCATCGTAAATAATTTCCCTGTCGTTTACCGATAACTTCCCCGACCAATTGGTATGCGGAAACCTGCCCAGGGCAACCAAATCGAAAACGTGCAAATTATTATTGTTGATAATTTCTGTTGATACAAAACTTAATCGCCGCGCCAAATCTTTGCCCGGCCACTTGTTCAGCTCAATATCATTAATAAAAATATTGCCCGAAAGAAGAGGCTGCAAACGGGCAATGCTCCGCAACAAAGTACTTTTCCCCGATCCGTTAAGGCCAAGCAATGCAATGGTCTCGCCGGGTTTTACCTGTAAATTCAAATCGGATAATACCACACTTTGCTTTGCCCCCTGACCGAAACCCACATTAAGGTTTTTTAACCTGATGGTATGATTGGCTTGTTTCATCTGTTTAAAATATATTTCTCGCAAAGCCGCGAAGTCGCAAAGATTTTTTTAATCATCCTCCTGTGTGTTATAATTCTTTAGCATGGATGTTTCATGTGTTTAATTTTTACTCCCGCAGATTACGCAGATTTACGCTGATGTTTTTTTATCATAATATTGAAGAAAGCCTTTGGTTTTTGATGATCAGATAAATTACCACAGGGATGCCAATTAATGCCGTAACCGAATTAATTGGCAAATTGCTTTGCGAGCCGGGCAATTGGGAAATTATATCGGCGGCCACCATCACTACTGCCCCAAGTACCATGCTTGCCGGAACCAAAATATGATGGTTGGCAGTATTA
>JAYENH010000266.1:0-3739 GCA_034721995.1 Bacteroidota bacterium | reverse complement strand
AACTGCGTTATGCTCAACTTGTAAGTCTTCCAGGCCTTGTTCTTGACGATTTCTTATCAGAGACTTTCGAAAAACAGGAGTTTTCGTGCAAACACTATTTAGGTCTGTTTGGTACTAATTTCTGTTTTCCATGTTCTAATTTCAATGCCGGATTTTTTTGTTTCAAAAATATCAGGTATCTTCGGAAAAAAAACTATTTCACATGTGGAAAGACTATTTCAGTTTTTCAAAATCGGAACGTAATGGCATTATTGTCCTGCTTGTTATTATTTCAATATTGATAGCTACTAAATGGTATTTGAAAAATTACAGTTCTCCTAATACTTACGATTTTTCTTCTTTTGAAAATGAAATAATAGCTTTCGAAAACTCATTGCAAAAAACTAAACCAAAAAAGAAAAACTATTATGTAAACATATCAAAAGAAAAATATGATACTCTCAAATTATTTCAATTTAACCCGAATTCATGTTCCTCAGAAGACTTTAAAAAACTTGGTTTGTCCACGAAACAAATTGACATAATAAAAAACTATAGAGAGAAAGGCGGACGTTTTTATAATGCTGAAGATTTCAGAAAAATTTATGGCATTCCCAATTGGCAATCAGATATTCTAACAGATTTTATTTCTATCCCAAAAAACCAAAATAAATATCAAAATAAAACAATTGACAAACCCCGGCAGATTGAATATTTTCCTTTCGATCCGAACATAGCCACAAAAGAGGAACTTCAAAAACTTGGTATTTCGGATTGGATATCTTCAAACATAGTAAAATACCGAAATAAAGGAGGCGGGTTTTATTTCAAATCCGACCTATTGAAAATCTATGGTTTCGACACTTTATTATATGCCGAAATATCAGAATATATTCAACTGCCCGATAAAGTTGAAATTACTGAAAACAAAATTGATTCAGTAAAATTTACGAACGAAAAAATATTAATAGAATTAAATTCTACCGACACAGCTTTGCTCAAATCGCTTCCTGGCATAGGGGCTGTTTTTGCCCAACGCATTGTGAAATATCGGGATTTATTGGGCGGCTATATCGACAAAAAACAATTGTTAGAAGTGTTTGGCATGCAGGTAACGAGATTTGAAAAAATAGAAGGCCTCGTTTTTATTGATAAGCCGGTAAGGAAATTGTCAATTAATTTTTCCGGTCAAAATGAGTTACGGGCGCATCCGTATTTAAACTACGATCAGGCACGGGCAATTATAAAATATCGCAATAAAAATGGCGCGTTCAGTTCTGTCGATCAATTATTCGCTGAAGGAATACTTGATGAAAACAGTTTTGAGAAAGTAAAGCCTTATCTTTCAGTTAAAATTCAGTAGAAATCATTTTTAAATGAAAAAGTTGTAACTCTTTTTTTTCAAAAACAGAACTATATTTTAACAACCTGCCTGATAACAACCGATTTGGCAGTATGAATTTTCAAATAGTAACAGCCTGCCGATAATTCCGATACATCAATTTTGCTTTGCCAGCCCGAAATACTTTTTTCAAAAACCATGTTGCCTTCCGCCGAAAATAGTTTTGCTACCGAAACTGTTCCGTCAGGTACTCTGATAAAAAGGGTTTTCTTAACCGGATTAGGAAATACTGTGATGTTGCTTTCGGCAAGCTTTTCGGATATTCCAATAGCCGGGCAGGGGTATTCGTAAGGCCCGCCGGGCGATCCCCCGGGGCAACCTGCAAACCAGTTGTAAGGATCATTTTGATCACCAAAATCGCTTAACAGTTCAAGGCTTGGGCCTGTATTATCGACATCTTCAGGCCAGGGAGCAGAATTGGAAAATTTAATTGATAATACAGGCCAACTATATAAATCGTACAACCTAACTTGATCGTTAGATCCAAGTTTCCAATTAAAAGATCCAATAAAATTTGAAACATTAGGATGAAGTAATTGAAATTTTATGCTATCCTGAACAATAACAAGAAAGCCTCCCGGGTCGAGAATTGTACCAGATGGCAGGGTAAAACTATTTAGGTTGTTATTATCTTTTGCAAGCCAGCCCGAAAGATCGATGGGGATATTAGCAATGTTTTTCAATTCGAACCAGTCGCCGGCATCGAAATTATTTGGAGAATTATAGTTAATTTCAGAAACAATTATTTTATCCTCATATAATGAATTACAATAAGAAGTGTTACCGGAGATATTCGCATCGATCCAGCTTATACGTTCCTTTATCCACGATTTTAGATATTCAATTTCTTCCTGATAATTTTCGCCAACAAAATAATTTGGCCAAACATAATGGTCAAGTATATTCCATCGTTCGAAATTCCTGTTTACGGCATCGCCAAGTAACAAAACCAACGAATCGATTTGCCCAACAATTTTTGTTGTGTCTAAAACGTTTTGCTTCAATTCATTCCAGCGGCATAACGTTAAATCAACATAAACAGGATCTTCCTCAAAACGTTTCCAATAGAACGGGATACCGGGGCCAAAATTTGGATTATATAATGCCCAGCCATCTGTTTTCCATCCATCACCATAATGGGCATTACCATAAGCCAGGTTGAAATCCCATATAGGCCCGGCAAAATATTTACCTCCTTTCGAGTTACGCACTTTTGTCATAAACGTACTTAAACGATATGCATCAACATCACGAGACAATTCTTCAATAATAAAAAAATCGATAAAAGAATGTATGTCGATATATTTTCGGTAACCGGTTTCGGGGTAGCTGAAATTATTTCCAATCAAAATCCAATCAAAATCAGTGATATAATTTTGAATGTAATTCCCCTGCTGATTACTAATATCTTCCCTGTCGGGGTAATTAAACTGATAATTTACATCGAAATGATTACCATTTAAAAAATGAACTGGAGATACCCAATCGAACGAAACACCATTATCCGGCCTGTCTATTTTTACAATATAACCGCCGGTCAATGCATTGCCGGTGTTATCGTCCGGTTCAATTTTATTAATGTCAACACGGTTCTTATCGCGCTTAATTTTTTCCATCAACACATAAATACCTCTATATTCCTCGTCGATAAATAATTCGCAAAACCGGGTGCGTGAAGCATAATTACCCATTTCGCGCATCCATGTAAAAGTTAAAAAGTTTCGGAGCAATGATTTATCGGAATATGGCGCATAAAGTATCCAATCGTTTTCGGGAGGCATTCCAAGCAAGGAAATATTGTTGTTGGAACTATCGCTGTTTTGGGTTTCGAAAGAATATGACTTTTTAGGGAACGACTGGCTGGTCTTGCCACGAATCTCAATACTTATCTGTCCGTTATATTCATTGGGATTCCCTATCAGGTAATTGGGGTTATCATTTATATTATTAATTACTTTAAGCCTGGCTGTAATCCGGGGATCATCAATAATCTCCTGCCCCTTAGTATTGATAAGGAATAATGGCAAATAACCTGAAAAACTATATATTGAAGTATTGAACCAAACAGGCAGACAAATTGTATTATTAATTGAACTGCTTGTTGCGGCAAAAAACCAGGGAATAGCCGACATATCGCTTGATGTAATACCATAATTATGAACCTGGATAGCCAGCACATTATTTCCCTGTACCAATATTGTATCAATTTCATCCTGGTATAATAAAAAACCTTCGGGCTTGCCACCCTGATACATTTGCGCCTCGTGGGTGTTGTTATCGGCATAAGTATCGAACAAAGGTATAATACCCGGCACTCCTATGTTGCCACGGGCAATTTCGATACCGTTCAGATAAGCA
>JAYENH010000265.1:0-3739 GCA_034721995.1 Bacteroidota bacterium | reverse complement strand
CAAATTTGTTGATCAATGGCTCAATAATTCCTGATGAGGGTTTGCTCGAAGCAATAAACTTGTTAAACCCGGGCCAGGCTTTAATTTCGGATGATGATTGTATTGCAGTTTGCCTTGATGAAAAAGATGTTACCGATTTTAATCCGGCAAATACCGACCAATTTGATTCAATAAAATTCGAACAGAAATTTCTTCATATCAGGTTTCCTTTCGATATTTTCAGGTTAAATGGCGAATGTTTGAAACAGGATTTCGAGTGGTTGACAAAGAGCAGAAAATCAGCAACTATTAGCAAGAGTAACCAGGTAATTGCCCCCGAAAATATTTTTATCGAAAAAAGTGCAAAAATGGAATGTGCCATAATCAATGCTTCAACCGGGCCGGTGTACATTGGCCACAATGCTGAGGTTATGGAAGGCACTGTAATTCGCGGCCCCTTTGCTTTGTGCGAGCATTCAACAGTAAAACTATCGACAAAAATCTACGGCCCAACTACTATTGGCCCTCACTCAAAAGTTGGGGGCGAATTGAACAATGTAGTCGTTCAGGCATATTCAAATAAAGGCCACGATGGGTTTCTCGGTAACGCAGTAATTGGCGAGTGGTGTAACATTGGTGCCGATACTAATAACTCTAATCTTAAAAATAATTATTCGGAGGTAAAATTGTGGAACTATGTAGAAAACAGATTTCGTGGCACAGGTTTACAATTTTGTGGCCTGATAATGGGCGACCATTCAAAATGTGCCATCAATACCATGTTTAATACAGGAACTGTTATTGGAGTTTTTGCAAATATTTTTGGGGCCGGGTTTCCACGTAATTTTATTCCATCGTTTGCATGGGGCGGTCCGCAGGGAAATAAAGTGTACAAAAAAATTGCTGCATTCTATGTTGCCAAACTCGTTATGGAAAGGCGTAATATTAAATTCGATGATGCGGAGAAAAGAATTCTCGAACATGTTTTCGATATTACCGGGAAGTACCGGAATTTCTAACAAGGAGGCATAAGCACTTGTTAGAATTGACATATTTGGCAAATGCCCTATTTTGGCATAAGGCTTGACAAACAGGCCAAGCAATAAAAATAGTACTATCGAAATGACAAGCTGACCTGTTTATTTGACAAGTCTGCTAATATTTCATTATTAATTAAAAGTAAAACAATCTGAGATAAACAATATGGGTTCTACAACACAAGAGTTTTCGAATATAATTAATGGAGATGCAGAATATATCCCTATTATACCTGATGGCGACGAAGAGGAAATGAATAAACTTGATGTGCCGGATATACTTCCAATCCTCCCTTTGCGCAACACTGTTTTGTTCCCGGGCGTGGTTATCCCGATTACAATAGGAAGGCAAAAATCAATAGACCTGATAAAAGAACATTACAAGGGCAGCCGCATTATTGGCTGTTTATCGCAGGTTGATGCAAATATTGAAGACCCCAGGACAAAAGACCTTTTTGCAGTTGGCACTGTAGCACAAATTGTAAAAATACTTGAAATGCCCGATGGTGTTTCAACAGTTATCATTCAGGGGAAACGCCGTTTTAAAATGACAGAAATGATAACTGAAGAACCATATTTTCAAGCTAAAGTTTCACTTCTGAAAGAAGTTGTTTTATCATCGCCAACAAAAGAATTTAATGCTATTATCGGGTCACTAAAAGACTTATCGCTAAAGGTTGTTCAGCTTTCATCGAATATTCCTCCCGAGGCATCGTTTGCAATTAAGAATATTGAAAGTCCTGTATTTCTGATCAATTTTATTTCGTCGAATTCCGATTTAACTACAAAAGATAAACAAAGGCTACTCGAAATAGAAGACCTTCATCAACGAGCTGTTCAATTGCTCGAATTCCTTACACGCGAAATACAGATGCTCGAACTAAAAAACGAGGTTCAGGGAAAAGTTCGTAATGAAATGGATCAACAGCAGCGCGAGTATTTCCTTAATCAACAAATGAAAACCATTCAGGAAGAGTTAGGTTCAAATCCTGTAGACCAAGATGTTGAGGAAATGAAGGCCTTAGCCAAGGATAAAAAATGGGACAAAACAGTAGCCGAAGCTTTTCAGAAAGATATAGAAAAACTACAACGCACCAATCCCGCAGCACCCGATTATTCAATCCAATCGAATTACTTACGTACTTTATTGGAATTGCCATGGAACGAATACACCAAGGATAATTTCGATCTTCCACATGCACAAACAATTCTCGAAGAAGACCACTTTGGCCTCGAGAAAGTGAAAGAACGTATCCTTGAACATATCGCTGTTTTAAAGCTTAAAGGAGATTTAAAGTCGCCAATTTTATGTTTGTATGGACCTCCCGGAGTTGGTAAAACCTCGCTCGGAAAATCTATAGCAAGGGCAATTAATCGAAACTATGTCAGAATGTCGCTTGGCGGTTTGCACGACGAGTCGGAAATTCGAGGACATCGAAAAACTTATATCGGTGCAATGCCCGGACGTATTATTCAAAATATTAAAAAAACAAAATCGTCGAACCCTGTTTTTATTTTAGATGAAATTGATAAGGTAGGCTCCGATTTCCGTGGCGATCCTTCGTCGGCATTGCTCGAAGTGCTCGACCCGGAACAAAACAGCACTTTTTACGATAATTACATCGAGCTTGATTACGACCTGTCGAAAGTAATGTTTATTGCCACTGCCAATACCATTGGAGGAATTAACCCTGCCTTGCGCGACAGAATGGAATTAATAGATGTAAGTGGATATATTGTTGAAGAAAAAATTGAGATTGCCAAACGGCATCTTATACCTAAACAGCTTGATGCACATGGGGTTAAAAAGAGCAACCTGACTTTTCCTAAAAAGATGATTGAAAATATTATTCTGAATTATACCCGCGAATCGGGTGTGAGGGAGCTGGACAAAACACTGGCAAAAGTTTGCCGCTCGGTTGCAAAGAGAATTGCTTTTGAAGATAAATACGACAAAAAACTTAATGAGGAATTGTTGTATGATATATTGGGACCTGTAAAATACATGAACGACAGTTACCAGGGAAACGAATTTGCCGGAGTAGTTACCGGACTTGCATGGACTGCGGTTGGTGGTCAAATCCTTTTTGTGGAAACCAGCCTGAGCAAAGGCAAGGGCAACCTTACCCTTACAGGAAACCTGGGAGATGTTATGAAAGAATCGGCAGTAATTGCACTTGAATATTTAAAAGCCCATTCGCAATTGCTTGAAATCTCGCCTGATGTATTCGAAAAATGGAACGTCCATATCCACGTACCAGAAGGCGCAATCCCCAAAGACGGGCCATCTGCCGGTATTACAATGGTATCGTCTATTGCATCGGCATTTACCCAACGCAAGATAAAGCAAAACATAGCCATGACAGGGGAAATTACTTTGCGTGGAAAAGTGCTTCCGGTAGGAGGGATAAAAGAAAAAATATTAGCAGCTAAACGTGCCAATATCCACACAATTATTTTATCGGAAGATAACCGAAAAGATATTGAGCAAATAAAGGATATTTATCTTAAAGGCCTTGAATTTAATTTTGTATCTACAATTATGGATGTGTTTGAGCTTGCCCTTTTACAAGATAAAGTTGAAAAGCCGTTGAAGATTGAGTAGGAGAAAATAGATTGGCTACTTTTAGCTGAGAACCATCGCTTGGTTGCAAGTAGTTCATTTTTATGAATTAATCAGCTTAATTATCTCAATTTTCAATCTTGGTATATGCTTTTGAACG
>JAYENH010000264.1:0-3758 GCA_034721995.1 Bacteroidota bacterium | reverse complement strand
TCCCTCGCCGTCGGCGAGGGAAACCCTATGCTATTACATATCGGAGCTTCACTCCTCAAAAATAAAATACCAGCACCTCAAATCCGATAGCTATCGGATAAGATTTAGCCGTATTTCTATTTTACATGTATTTTTTTTTTATTATATAAAACACTTATGTCTCTCAAATTATCATGAATATATATTAAGCTGAACCATAGCAACATAAAATACAAACATTTTCTTTGTATCTTCTTTGTGGTATAATTAAAAAGTTGTTACACAGAGTTTCGCAAAGAAGTAATAGAGGTTCACAGAGATTTGTTATGTAGGAATTCTAACTTAATATTAATGAGTACTATTTCTTTTGATATTTTACATAAACAGAATCAGTTTATTTCAACGGCTTCGATTGTGATTTTGCGGGCGCGGGCAGCTTCGGGACTGTATATTGAGTTGCGCTTATCGGATATATCATCGCTTATTTTTCCGGCAGATTTACTTTCGCCAAAGGCAATTTTATTAATTATTAATTTTTTATTATCAACATAATAAATGAATATTCCATTATTGTATTCTGATAAATAATTCTCGAAACTTGCTATTCTGCGTTTGGCAAGTTTTTTATTATAATCTGGGTTATTAAGTGGGCTTGTGTAGGCTTTTAGGGTTATGACAATTGTTTTTTTACGATTCAAAAGATACTCAGTTATTTTACAGAATTGTTCAACTTTGTTCCGGTTAGCCTCGATATCATCCATAAATAATGACAATATTGCATCTTCGGCATCTTGTTTATTTTGTCTTTTTAATCCTCTTGTGTAAATCGAAATATATTTTTGTTGTTGCTCTAAATAGTTGTTTGTTAAATCATCTAAATTGGCAAGTGTAACAGTGTCTTTGCTTTTGGGATTGGGCTGATCGTTATCGAAATAAAGTTCTAAAGGTGTAAGCAATTTCAACGATGCAATTTTTTGCTCCATCCTTTTTTTGCGCAAGGTAATTCGTTGCATTTCCCTCAGGCTGTCGTTTTGCGACCAGGGCAAATTGTAAGTATAAATATCGTTGCAGCAGGTTTCGTTTTCAAAAGCCATTCCCCCTGTGCGGTTCGACACAAAATATGCCCGCCTGCTTTTGTCGTTGAAACTATAATATAGATCGTCGTAACTTGAATTTATAGGAAGCCCGAGATTATATGGTTGTTCCCAGTGCGCGAAATTTCCATAACTCTGAAAAATATCGAAGCCTCCGTAAGCTCCATGCCAGCTCGAACTAAAATAAAGCAATGTGTCGTTGGGATAATAAAATGGAGTTATCTCATCGAGAATTGAATTTATGTTGGCCCCAACATTTTTGCAAGTGTTAAAAGTAAGATCGCTTTCGCGTTTACAAAACCAGATGTCGTAACCACCAAAGCCTCCCGGCCTGTCGGAAGAAAAAAGCAAATATTCGTTGCCATCAAACTCAGTTAAAAAAGGATGACGCGAATTGATGTTTGGCAGATTTATATCGCCTTGCAAAATTTTTATATCGGAAAAAATATTGTTGTGTAATTTTGCCATATAAATTTCACAAACTCCCTGATTTTTCCCAATAGGGCATTTTGACAATAAAACCTCGTTGCGATTTATGCCGGGAGATATGCTATAATAATATCCCTCGGCGTACAAAGTTGTATCCAGTATCAGGGCAGGGATAGTATCGTTTAAAGCATTAAACCAAAATAAGCGCGAACGAAAAACAGTTTTGTCATCGACAGGATATGAGCGAAAGGATGAAAAAATAAGCTGAGTACTGTCAATCTCGAAAGGATTAAATTCGCCAAATTCCGAATTTACTAAAGTATCCATGAGCTTTATCGAAATGTTGTTGACGAATATATTTCCATTTGATAAACTTTCACATACCTCACGTTCGTATTTTGCTTTCAGGATAAAAAATTTAAGTTCGTTTACGTTGCGATAGTTTTTATAGAAACGATTATACGCGCTTTTTGCTTTTTTATATTTCCCCTGATACTTCATCATTTCGGCATACCAAAACCGTGATAGAGGAAATAATTCTTCTTTATCGGTATAAATTTTTCGGTATTCAACCGAAGCCCGTTTGTAATCTTTACTTAAACGTAAGGCCTCCGCCAAGCGAAAACTAAGTTTCACACGATTGGAATTCTTTGCCAGGGCATGCTCATACAAATTGGCAGCGGCATAATAATTCCCCGTTTCAAACTCAAGTTTTGCTGCCTTCACTAATTCGTTGAGAGTTTGGGCAGAAGCAATGTTCAGCAAAAAGAAAAGAAAAAACGATATGAGGGATAATTGTTTCATTAAATATAATCGGGGCAGTATTTAGGCGGATATTCAGGAATTACTTTCCGCAGGTTAAACAAATATGTGAGTGAAAGTTCGAAACCTCCCCTGCCATTGTTGGCAACAGTGAGATCCGAAAAAGTAAAATCATAGCTCAGGCCAATCTGCAACTCTTTATAAACCATTATGGCACGAAGTATTATTGCATCTTTATTCCTGAAAAACAGGCCTGCACGAAAGTCCTGCACAATCATGTTTCCTGACACAATCTGCAACATGGCTCCCGGCATAATTTCCTTATTTGTTTTTTGCTGCTGAAAATAAATTGCAGGGTGCAAAATAAACATCGACGAGAGAGGAACAGTTGAAGATATAAATCCAATATTTTTTCGGGAGATTTTTTCTGATGAGTAATCTGAAAATGAATTCGAGGCCTCGTTGATATGAAAAACAGCCCAGCTTCCTGAAAGTTTAAAATTATTTCCTGTTTTCCACGAAAGATAAATCCCACTGCTAATGTCGAAGTACGAATGGCTGTTGTTGGGGAATGTTTCGTTTGAGGGTAATGCAGGTTCGTAACGATTTCCGTCGAACTGGTTTCCCCAGTACAGTTTATTGAAATCGAAACTGTATTGCCCGATTCCTGCCTGTGCCCCAACGGAAATAAGCATCCTGTTTTCAAAAAAAGATTTTTGTGCTGACAAAGGGACAAAAATACTTGTGCGCCCGTAGTTGCCATCACCTGCCCTGTCGGACAAAACCGAAAGCCCCATACCAATTTTTGCATAAGGAAAAAAGAGAAACTGCCTGCCGTTATCAATTGATGCAGCAACTGTTTTGTAGGCATTTGTAAAAGCGTTCCACTGGCTGCGGTGGCTTATCACAGCGCGATATTGAGTGTTCATGGTACCTGTAAGCGCAGGATTCAAAAAAAGCGGATTGGCATCGACCTGCGAGAAATGAATATCCTGACCATAACTACCTAAAGTTGAAATCAGCAGAACAATACAAAAAGCTATTTTTTTTCCGTTTCTCATTTGAGCTTGACAAAGCACAAAGATATAAAGTATTTTATTGGTGCAGCTTGCTGTATATTAGAAGTTCCATTTTTAGAAATATAAAAAATCACCTGATTTCCCTTATTGTTTCACAATCTTCCACAAAAGCGTTTTTCCATTTCCTGTTACCCTCAAATAATAAACACCTGCTTCTAATTTTCTTACATCAAGTTGTTGTGTAAATCCTGTTATTTTTTTTCTGATGATTTCTTTTCCCTGTATATCATAAAGTTGAATAATACTTGAACCCGTCATTTGATTGCCAAACCCGATTGTAACAAATTAGTTTGCAGGGTTTGGGTAAACCGGGATTCCTGAATTTTCAAGCTGAACAAGCCTTTTTTTTGATACGTTCTTATCAGAGACTTTCAAGAAAACAGGAGATTTCGTGCTGACACTACTTAATCTTTTT
>JAYENH010000263.1:0-3763 GCA_034721995.1 Bacteroidota bacterium | reverse complement strand
TGGGTGTTTGAGTTTATTATTTTGATGTCTTTTTTACCTTTTTTTTAGGTTTTCCATCTTCTTCTTTTTGCTTCTTTTCAATAAGCTTCCTTTTATAGTCTTCGGAAACTACTGTATGATAACATTTACTCATAAGCTAAAATTAATCTACAGTTTGTCCTGATGGAAGTTCCAGGCCATACTTTTGTTTCTTATCGGCTTGCTTTAGTTTAAAGGCAAGGAAAATAGAAATAATACCACTTACTACTAAAATAAAAATTGGTATTGTATAGTCATATACAGGAAAAGTGCCGGCTTCTTTCATTAATAATACTTTATCAGATATTTCGCTTGCACTAAGGCCGGAAGCAGTAAGTGTATCATTTATTTCAGTCCTTGCTGAAACAATTGTAGGGTTAACCCATTGTAATAAAGCGCCAATTCCCCAGAAGAATAAACCAAGTCCCCAATTTTGAATTGTGAACATAGAAGCATACGCTGTACCTAATCTGCTTTGTGGGACAATTTTTGCCACTGAAGGCCACATTGCTGCCGGCACTAATGAAAACGCAATACCAAGAGAAAATAATCCTAAATATGCAAGGATTACATTATTAAACAATGACAAGGAGACATGTGCAAAAATCAACAGTAAAGAGCCTAATATCATTAAGGTAGCTGCCTTTCCATTTTTATCGACATAATTTCCGAAAATAGGTGTAAATATGATTGTACCCAAGGGTATTAAGCTGGCAGTTTTTGAACCATTTTTAAACCAGATGGCAAATGTGTCTCTTAACAAATAAACAAGCATTGAGAAAACTGCAACAATAACTACAACTGTTAATAATTTTTTTCCGGCCGACTCTATTTTGGATGGTGCAATAGAAAATAGCAATGCAAAAATAAACAAGCCGATATAAATAACAGCGGTTCCAAAAGATGTACTGCCATTTAAGGTGAAACCACCCGCAGGTAACTCTGCTGTGAAATTAAATTTATTTATTAATAAGTCGGGAGCATATTGTATAAAAGGAAAAACTGCTGCATAAAATGATAAGCAAAGTAATGCTATATAAATAAATGAAGGATTCTTTATCAATTTCAATAAATCAGATATTTTAAACTCCTCTCCTGCACCTTCTTCTGTTGAATCTAAAGCTTTATTTTTCTTTAATTGCTTGTCGAGTTTAACATCAAAAAACACATAAATCACAAACATTATAAAAGCAACGCCAAGTAAAACAGCAGCAAAAGTTATTGCAGGTGGTACGGTTCCGGTAAAATCCGGGGATAATGCAATACCCATTGCCGAGCCTAAACGCCCGAATCCCATATTTATAGCCATTGCCAGGGCAAGCTCGTAGCCTTTAAACCATTTCACCATTGTTGTGGTTGCAACCACACAAACAACTTCTAATCCCGAACCAAATAAAATACGTCCGATAATCATATATGTAAGCTGTGTGCTATGGTCATCTCCAAAAAAACCGGCAGCTGCCAACGAGGTTATTGCTCCACCTAAAACAGCTAAACCACCAAATGCAAGCCCTGCAATCCTTACCCCCCATTTGTCTAAGATTATACCACCAACTATAATCATTCCGAACATATTGGCAATTGTGGTCAAGCCAATTAAACGTCCGTATTCTTCGCTGGTAAAACCCATTTGGGTTTCCATCATTCCCTTTAATCCTGAAAAGAAATCCTGAAACCAATAAGTTGCCAACATTAATCCACTAACTAAAATCAATGCCAACCAACGCATGGCAGGAGAATCTTTTAATGTTTTTTGTACTGAATTTTGATTCATATTATTCTGTTTTAAAATTTTGGACTAAAGTAAGACTAATATTATCAATGGCAATAATTTTTCTTAAATCGAATTTCTAACATACGCCTTACCATTATTGAAAATTGAGTTTTTTTGCTAATATTTCGATTCCTGATTGTGTTAAATTTAGCTACTATGCAAGAAAGCTCTTGAATGCAGCAAATTGTTTAATTTGGAATTAAATCCTTATATTTGCTTCCGCTCAAAATTAGGGGAATAACATATTTTATTATTGCTTTGGAAGTTTTACAATTCCAAATATTACGATATTATTTTTAGAATTGGATAAAGAGGGAAAAGTGACAAAGAAGACAATCCTTTTTGTTGTAAATTAATTTATTTTTACGAAATGTTGCACTACGAAATTTTATCAAGTCAGATTCCTGTTAGTTCATTCGAAAAACAAAAAATTGTTGATTTTATTTTCAGGTATTACGAAGAGTACGGATATTCAAAAAGAAACATCAAAAGGACTATTGATTTTGCCCTAAAAGATAATTCCCAGATTTATCCATCTGTTTCTCATGGAGGTATTATAATTACATGCAGCAACGAAAATGAAATTGTTGGTGCAATTGTAATGAACAAAACCGGGTATGAAGATATTTTACCTGCCAATATGTTGATGTATATTGCAACCCATCACAATTATCGCCGACAAGGTATCGCAAAAAAAATGATTGCAAAGGCCAGGGGATTTACCAGTGGCAATATTGCTACTCATATAATTCAGAAAAAACAAAACTTAAATTTTTTTGCTAATAATGGATTTAATAACAAAGTCATCGAAATGCGACTTTCTTAAGTTTTGAGATTAATAGTCTTTCCTATATTATTAAGTATATCATTTATCTTTCTGTTGTTTTTAAATAGTAAAGCCCAAGATGTATTTATCAATGAGTTTATGTCGTCGAACAGCACAACTATTATTGACAGCTTTGGCAACTCAAGCGATTGGATTGAGATTTATAATGATATGAATTACGATGTAAACCTGAATGGGTATCATTTGTCGGACAAGAGAAACGATTTGTACAAATGGACATTCCCATCAATAAACATACCTGCAAAAAGTTTTTTATTGATTTTTGCTTCAGGAAAAGATATAATCTCCGGCTCGGAATTGCATACAAATTTCAAAATTGCCAAAGAGGGGGAACCGCTTTATTTTTGTAATACAAACGGATTGATACAAGACAGCACAATTGCCATTTCATTAATCACAGATTGTTCATTTGGCAGGTTAGATAATGGCGGTGATGAATGGTTTATTTATTCTGAACCCACACCAGGATTCAGTAATTCCAGCTCCGGTATAGTTATCAGCAATAAAGAATCGGGATTTTACATGCAAGCTTTTATGCTTGAGCTGTTTTGCCCCGATACAAATAAAGTGGTTTATTATAGTCTCGATGGCTCAGACCCTACACTTTCTTCACTAATATACAATAAGCCAATCCTTATCAGCACAACAGCAAACAATCCTGAAAACATATCGAATATCCCTACCACGCCATTGTCGGGGCCGGGAAGGCTCAACGATTATATCTGGAAATATCCGAACCTACGGGTTAAAAAAGCCATTGTTGTAAAATACAGGAGTTTTATAAATGATGTAGCGGCCAGTAAGGTTTACTGCAAAACATTTTTTGTAAACTACAATAGCGTTAACAATAATTTTCCTTTTGTATCTATTGTTACCGATAGCCTAAATCTTTTCGATAATGATAGCGGCATATTTATTCCGGGTAAATATTACGATGAAACAGGATGGGATAGTTGGTGGCCTGCTGGCAATTACAGCCTGAAAGGTAATGAATGGGAAAGAGCTGTCCATTTCGATTTTTTTACCGGAAATAAAGAATTACAAATAGCCACCAATGCAGGCATCAGGATGCATGGTTGTGGCAGCTTGACGTTTCCTCAAAAAAGTTTCAAACTATATTTCAG
>JAYENH010000262.1:0-14916 GCA_034721995.1 Bacteroidota bacterium | reverse complement strand
GTTACAGCCTGGGGTGCACAAGCGGGCTTTGATGACGGTTTCCAGACAGGTGAAAGTTTTAGTTGGCGTTTATGGGATGCAAGTACAGGAATAGAATATAGTGCAACAGCAGTTTATAACACTTTCGATTTTCCCAATGCAGGGGTTTATTTAACAAATGGCATGAGTGGACTTTATTCACTTATAGCACTTACAGTTGAAACACAAAGCATTATTCTTCCGGGCACATGGAGTATCTTCTCAACTTATATAGATCCTTTCGAGCCATTGCTTGATAGTATTTTTAGCGGTATTTCCAGTAATATTGCTCTTGTTAAAAATGGCAATGGTTTAGTTTATTGGCCCTTATATTCCTTAAATGCCATTGGTAATATTGTAATTGGCGAAGGATACCAGATTAAGTGTTATGCAACTCAAATACTCGATATTGACGGGCTTTCTGTCGATCCTGTAAGCACTGTAATTAATATTCAGGCAGGATGGAGCATTATTGGTTATCTACATCAAACCCCGGCAAATATTGTTACAATGATGTCGTCGATTGTTACTCATATTGCTATTATGAAAAGTGGTTCGGGACAAGTTTACTGGCCACTATATAGTGTTAATGGGATTGGTAATATGATTCCGGGCGAAGGATATCAGATTAAACTTGATGTGGCCCAGAGTTTCAGTTTTCCTGCAATATCACCTTCAACAAAATTGAATAATCAGCCAAAAGCTGTTCATTTTAAAAATGAAATAAATACCGGCAATAATATGACAATTGGTTTTCCACAGCAGATTTGGGACATTACACCTGAAGTTGGTGATGAAATAGGAGCATATAACCAACAGGGTCAGCTTGTTGGAGCTGTTGTTTTTCAGAATGGAAACCTGGCCTTAACAGTTTGGGGCCAGGACGAAATTGATTTATCGGGCCAGGGAATGATTGATGGAAATAAAATCGGCTTTAAGTTATGGCAAAAGCAAAGTGGACAGGAATTTGACATTGTTGTGAATAACTGGTACGAAGGCAATGATGTTTATCAGAAAGATGGAATTAGTGTTGCAAATAGTATCGGGGTTAACAAGAGCGATCAATTGTTCCAGAACCATCCGAACCCTTATGCAAATAGCACCGAAATTTCATTCTTTTTATCAGAAGAAGGAAATGTAAAAATTGAATTGTACAATATTCTTGGTACAAAACTGGCGGTTATTGCCTCGGATAATTATAATGCCGGGCATCACAGTTTTATTTTTAATGCAACAGGACTTACTTCAGGAACATATTTCTATCGTATAGTAAGCGAGCAAATTACCGAAACTAAGAGTATGACAATACAAAAATAAGATAACAGACAATTTGTTTTTATTCAAATAGGAGAAGGGGATATAATGTCCCCTTTCTTTTATATCTTTGTCGCCCAAAAAAATAATGCTTTTAATGAAAAATAATATCATGAAAAAAAAACTATCTAATTTAATCCTAATTCTTTCCTTTATTTTTATTGTAAATATTGCAGAAGCACAACCAAATTGGTATTACACTAATACCGGGGTAAACCACACCATTTTAATACAAATACCATCGAATGTAACTATTGATGGAGTAGCCCTTACTAATTCTGATTATATAGGCGTTTTTTACGATTCGTTGGGAACAATCGCCTGTGCAGGTTATGCACCCTTTGATACCATTAATTTTGCAATTACTGCCTGGGGGGCACAGGCCGGAGTAAATGACGGTTTTCAAGCAGGTGAAAGTTTTACATGGAAATTGTGGCGTGCCAGCGATAGCCTTGAGTTTTTTGCCACACCTGTTTACATGCCTTCTCCCCCAATGCCTAATTTGGGAAATTTCTTAGTTAACGGAATGTCTGGCATTGAAACCCTTACAGCAATAATTGGTTCCGATCTGGCCATCGGTAATTTGCTCTCGCCAATTTCGGGTTGTGGGCTTACTGCTACCGAGCAGGTATCATTCATTGTTCAAAATGTAGGTAGTGTCGATGTCGATACATTTGTTGTTTCGTTTTCGATCGATGGTGGTACAGTATATTATACCGATACAATAATTCAGAATTTCACTACAAATTCAAATTATACTTACACAAGTTTACAAAATTTCGATCTTTCTGCTCAGGGTGCTTATACTCTTGATATAAGCATTTATCATCCGCTCGACTTAACTATCGGAAATAATAGTGAGACTTACACCATTTATAATAGCACACCACCAACAATCGATCTTTCAGGTGTTTCAACGGTTTATTGCCAGGGAATAGGAAGTATTCCTTTATATGGTATTCCGGCAGGAGGAGTTTTTGGATCGAACGATGTTGTTATTTTGAATAATTCAGCACATTTCCCTTTTCCGGGAAATTTCGATATTTTTTATGATTTTACCGATACTACAGGATGTTCGGCAAGCGACACAATTACTGTTACTGTAAATCCCACACCGGTTATTGAGCTTGGGCCGGAACTTGTGCTTTGCGATGGAGATGTTTATGAATTAAGCCTTCCTTCAGGATTTGCCGGATATTTATGGTCAACAGGATCGACAGATACAATTGCTATGGTTACACAAGCCGGCATTTACTCGGCTACTGTAACAAATTCTTTCAATTGCGAAAGTTCAGATTCGGTTGTGGCTAATTATAATCCTTTGCCACAGGCAAATATTTCTGGCGATACCATTGCCTGCGAAGGCGACTCTATATCGCTTAGTGTTGCAGGACAAGGCTCATCTTACGTTTGGGATCTTAATGGTACTCCAAGCTGGAACGATGTAGTTACAGCTTTTACCAGTGGTTTATATTCTGTTACTGTTTCGTCTTTTGGATGTTTAGGTCTTGATTCGGTATATATTACTTTTCAGCCCAACCCTGTTGTCGATCTTGGGGCCGACCAGTCCTTGTGCGATGGCGAATCGGTAATTCTTGATGCAGGAAACTTTAATACTTATGCCTGGACTGATGGCTCAACAGACCAAACTTTTGAAGTATTGGCTGCCGGATTTTATTCTGTTACTGTTTCAGATAACCTCGGTTGCACAGGCGAAGATGAAGTTGAGATAAGTTTAATACCAATGCCTGTTGCCGGATTTGATTTTGTAGTTACAGGTTTGCAGGTCGATTTTACTAATACCTCCACCAACGAAAGCCATCTTTATTCATGGGATTTTGGTGATTCAGGTTCTTCGACCGATGAAAACCCGGTTTATACTTTTGCTAATCCTGGAAGCTATGATGTAACTTTAATTGTATTGAACGATTGTGGTGAAGATACAATTACACAAACTGTTACTTTGGTTGGCATCGACGATATCGAAAATTCAGGTATTGTTTCGATTTTCCCAAATCCATCAAGTGGTGTTATTTCTGTTGAAGTAAACAATCGGGGTGCAGATGATATTAAATTGTCGGTAATCAATCTTTTAGGCCAAAGAATTTATTTTGTCCACGAAGCTAAAACTACAGGTACGATAACAAAAAATATTGATCTTTCTGATCAGGCAAAAGGGATTTATATTCTGAAAATTGAATCGGGAGAGATTAACTACAGTAAGAAAATTGTGATAGAATAAGACGGAAGTCGGAAGACGGAAGCCGGAAGACAGAAGAAAATATAAAAAGAAGAGAGCAATCGGTTGGTTGCTCTTTTTTGTTTTTCCAATTTCAAGTATTTTGTTTAATTTTACATGAAATGAATTGTGCTTGTAGATTATGACAGAAAAAAGACAATCTCCCCAAAATATGGCAATCTTCCATAAAAGTTTTTTACCAAGAGAGGAAACGCTCGAAATTGCCAAGAAGCGTAAAAGCCTGAAAATAGGGATACCTAAAGACGAGGATCGTAACGAAAACCGAATTGCAATAACACCCCTTGCTGTTGAATTATTGATAAATCAGGGGCATCATGTTTTTTTAGAATCGGGAGCCGGTAATGATGCAAATTTTTCGGATAAGGATTTCAGCGAAAAAGGTGCATCAATAGTAAGCAGCAAATCAGAAGTAATGAAAAGTGATATTATAATAAAAGTATCGCCTTTTACTTTTGATGAAATTGAAATGTTAGAAGAAACCCAACTAATAATTTCGGCCCTGAATATTGCAACCCTTTCGGTAGATTATATCCGCGCATTGATGAACAGGAAAGTTACTGCCCTTGCTTTTGAATTGATAAAAGACCATGATGACTGTTTTCCTGTTTTAAAATCGATGAGCGAAATAGTTGGCAGTACAGCAATACTTATTGCTGCTGAATATCTAAGCAAAGAAAAAGTTGGCAAAGGGAAAATATTGGGAGGGATTACAGGAGTTAACCCATCGGAAGTTGTAATTCTTGGAGCCGGCACTTCGGGCGAAAATGCCGCACGAACCGCCCTGGCTCTTGGAGCTATGGTTAAGGTTTTTGATAATTCGATCAATAATCTTGGGAAAATGCAGCAGAATATAAACCAACGGATTTTTACTTCGGTACTCCAACCCAAAATACTTCGTAACGCTCTGAAAACTGCCGATGTAGTTATTGGTTGCATGGAAACCCTGGAGCTTTCTTCTCCTTATTTAATAACTGAAGATATGGTAGAGCAAATGAAATCAGGGTCGGTAATTATTGATATAAATATCGATCAGGGCGGTATATTTGAGACCTCAAGCTTAACATCGCACGCAAAACCATATTTTATAAAACATGGTGTAATTCATTATTGTGTTCCTAATATCGCATCGCGGGTGGCCCGTACTGCAAGCTATGCTTTAAGTAATATTTTTACCCCGGTTCTTTCACACCTCGGCGATTCGGGAGGAATTTCATCCTTGATACGAGAAGATATTGGCCTTCGAAAAGGTGTTTATATTTATAACGGAATCCTTACAAATTCATATATCGGCGATTATTTTTCTATCACTTCAAAAGATATTGATTTACTGATTGCTGCATTTTAAATTGATAATAGTGCATGGCAACACGAAATTATTTTCTAATCCTTTGTTTTATCCTTCTTTTTCATGCCTGTAATAACAGAGTTGTTGATACCGACGAAACCCTTGATGCAGCAATAATTGAGTACGAAAAAGAGAATTATGGGAAAGCCTTTAAGCTTTTTAGCGAGATAATCGAATTCAATCCAAAAATATCGCTTGCTTATGCTTATAGAGGAGATATATATTTTCTGAATAATAATTACATAAAAGCAATTCTCGATTACGACAAGGCTATACGTTGGAATCCCAAATTTGTAAGGGCTTGGTTTGGCAAAGCAAGGATAAGCCATGAACTTGGAGATTTACTTGGGGCAATAGATTTATACAATCATACTTTGAAGATTAACAACAAACATATTGATGCTTACCACTACCGGGGGAAAGCAAAATTTGATATGGGTGATTTATATTCATCATTGTCAGACTTAAACCAATCGCTTGAATTAGATTCATTGCAAGCCGGGGTTTTCCTTTTACGGGCCTTGGTACATCTGCAAATAGCTGACACCACAAAAGCCTGTCATGATTTTATTAATGCCGATATTTTGGGAGATTCAACAGCTATATTGCACATTAGGAAAAATTGTTTGGACAATTAAATCATTTTCGCCATGAATCTCAATTATTTAAAATGGTTTACTTGCACGTTGAGTATCTATCCTCAGGCGAAATAGTTACGTTCCAATATCTATTAAATATATTTGTCGACAATCGAAAATAATACAGACAAACGAATTGGTTTGGTAATAAAATCGTTGCAGCCTGCATTAAGACTTTTTTCTCTGGCATTTTCAAATATATGGGCAGTTTGTGCAATAATGGGTAAATCTTTTCTGATTTTTCTGATTTCTACCGTAGCAAGGTATCCATCTAATTTTGGTAATTGAAGATCCATTAGTATTAAATTAATATCTTTATTATCAACACAAATATCTATTGCTTCTTTTCCATTTGTTGCCCATAACAATTTTGCGCCGGTTTTCCGAAGTGCGGCCTCAAAATACATATTTACTGTTTCAGAATCTTCAACAATTAATATTACTTTATCTTTCCAGTCGTATTGCACGTTATCGAAGTTTATTGATAAAAATCAGCAACAAATTTAACAAAAAATAATAATTTCAGCAAGAGAATACTAAAATTAAAAAATACGGTTCTTCATGTTTTTTCCACTACTAATGTTGATAGCAAATATTAGCAATATTAATGAAATACCAAATCTAATGTTTTAAACCCAAACTGCAATGAAATTCAATGCGTTTTGTTATTAATGATTTCGTTTTATTCAGTCTTTTAACCAGCAAGCATTTGACCTTTTAGCCTTTTAAGTCTCTTTGTTTCCTTTTGTATTTGACAACTCATTGTTTGATTCCATTTTATCAAGAAGCTCGCGTTGAGGTTTTAAAACATTCGAATTCAATTCTGCATATTCCTGCCTGTTTTTATGGATATCGATTGCAAGGTAAAGTGCTTGCCGGAACGATGTTGCCAGAGCCTGGTCTTTCCCTGCAAGCTCATAAGCAGTACCATGAGCAGGTGAGGTACGTATAATTGGTATGCCGGCAGTAAAATTAACTCCGTTTTCGAAGGATAAAGCCTTGAAAGGTACAAGGCCCTGATCATGGTACATTGCCAAAATAGCATCGAATTTTCTTACACTGCCGGATCCAAAAAAACCATCGGCAGGAAATGGCCCTAAAGCAACAATGCCCGATTTCTTTACTTCTGCAATAGCCGGGCTGATTATTTCAATTTCTTCATTCCCGATTATTCCATTGTCGCCGGCATGTGGGTTTAAGCCAAAAACAGCAATTCGTGGTTTTCTAATGCCAAAGTCTTCAATCAGACTTTGGTTCAACAAGCGAAGTTTTGCTATTAATCCTTCTTTTGTTATTAAGGAAGATATTTCGGAAACCGGCCTGTGTCCAACAACAACACCAACTCTAAGCACATCGCTTACCATTAACATAAGGCTTGATTCCTTCGAGAATTTACTTTCTAAATATTCCGTGTGTCCCGGAAATTTGAATTTTTCCGATTGGATATTATGTTTGTTAATGGGTGCTGTTACCAAAACATCTATATCGCCCCGACGTAAATCTTCAGAAGCACGTTCAAGTGCACTAAGGGCAGCTTCGCCAGCCATAGTTGTTGATTTTCCAAGTTCGACCCGAACATAATCGTCGGTACAATTAATAATATTAGCACGTTTATGATTGGCCTCAGATGGGTGTTTAATAATATTCAGACTAAAATTATAAATATTCAAAGCCTTTCGGTGATATGCTGCTATTTTTGGCGAACCATAAACAATAGGCGTGCACATATCAAAAATCCTGTTGTCGAGAAGGGTTTTAATAATTATTTCATATCCAATCCCGTTAACATCGCCTTGTGTAATTCCTACTACTATTTTATTCTTTTTCATGTTTTTATAATTATTATTGGCATGGCAAATTATTTTTTCGTACCAAGCATTTATACCATTACAAAAGTAAAACAAATTTGAAACTTCGGACGGTGAAATTAGATATTGGGAAATTGAACTGGAAATAGTTTTTGATTTACATTTTCTTATGCTCAACGCTAAAATTGAAAGTTTTCGAAAAATAACAATAAAAAAAGAGGACATCCCTTTTACAGGCGGCCCTCTCTTATTATTATGAAAAAAAATGTTTATTTAATTACTTGCATTGCTTTTGTTTGTGTAGAAGAAGTTGTTTTTAAAGTGTAAAAATACACACCTGCTTTGTAGGCCACAGTATTAACAAGCACTTTGTGAGTTCCTGAAAGCATGTTACCGTTCAGGGGCATTTCCATTTTCTCGCCCAATGCGTTGAAAATACTCAGGTTTACATGCTCGTCTGTTGAAATACTAAACTCAATTTCGGTATAAGTTGAAGCCGGGTTCGGATAGTTTTGAAGTATCCTTCCTTCTATATTTACATTAGCTGCAACTGCAATGGCATCTTTTGCAAAGTTCCCATTTCCAACAATATAGTTGTCAATATTTATATTGAGGGTTTCGTTACTTTGCCTGTTCCAAATTTTAAGACTGAATGCTTCGCCATTTTGCATAGCTTCGGCTTGTGGTGTAATTTCATCGTCGCCCCAAATTGCAATAGCAAGGGTTTGTCCGGTAAATACGGTGCTTCCACAAAGTTCGCCTTTCTGGTTATAAACAGCAATTTCGCTTCCTGTTGCCGGAATAGTTTCCCATGCCGAAACCGGAATGCCAAGTGTCATGTTACTACCTGTATTGATGTTTTGATTAAGAATTACAGGCTGTGGATAACTTTTGGAGGTTTGTCCTAATGGTCCGTTTGCCGGGAAAGTGTATGATTGGGTTGTTGACATATTCATCTGATAACCTTCGCCAGGCATCATGTTGCCAATTGCATTCAAATTGTACAATGGCCAGTAAACAACACCATTTCCGTTTTTCATCAGAATAATTTCTGAAACTATTGAAGTGAACAATACAGCTACATCAGCCGGGTCGGTGCGTAAATATCCAATAATGCTCCATCCTGCCATAATATCGAACGGAGTAGTTTCAGGTACTACCAAAGTTCCAATAATATCAATAGACTGTACACTTAAAATATTTATCTGGTAGCCTTCAGAAATTGTAAGATTGCCAATAGCATTCAATCCAAATTGTGGCCAGTAAACTGTACCATTGCCATCCTTTACAATTACTACTTCGTTTACAATTAAGCTGAATATACTATCTAAAGATGGTTCGTAAGCATCAATATAAGTTGAGAAAATGCTCCATCCCGATACAATAGAAATGGTTTGAATATCATAAGCAACTGTAACATCAACAATATCGGCCGAATCGCGTGGTTGTAATTTGAACTCGCCATACGAATAATACACGAGGCCGGTAACATCATAGCTATGTGCCGAATCGGGAGAGAAGGTATAGATCATGTCATCTACAACACATGGGCCTGTACCATCATCCAACTGCCACTCGCCATAACCCATATCAGGATCGGTACATGTAGCCGAAACTACTTGTACAAGGACTCCTTCATAAGCTTCCATTGTTGCCAAATCGTTGGTGCTTACAACAACAGCAGGCGGCAGTACATTGCCACTACTGTTTAGGGTATAACTATTCAGGTTTTTCAATTCAGTCAGGTTGTAATACTCAGCAACTTCGGCAACTAATGTGATATTATCGCCAATAGCCGGGAGATTACCCGTATCATAAACATATACACCATTCCACATACCAATACCATCCTGGATAAAATATCCATAAGGAACAAGTCCTGTTACGGTACCCGATGTTTCAATCAACTGGCTGTCATAAGGTGAATCGCCTGAAGGATCGGTAGTATATTGTATGTCGTAAATAGTAACAACCGGGGCAGGTTGCTCATCGCTATACCAGTAATCAACAACGTTAGTTCCATCCTGAACTATATACTCCCTGTTTGGCCCGCCATAAGGGAATTCGCAGGTAAGATCGCTCCAGCTTCCGTTTATCCTGAATTTGAAATTCCAAACAGTAGCCACATCAACACTATCGAATGTGATGGAATAAATCATATCGAAATCAGGATCGAGAAGTGTATCGCCACCGGCCCATCCGTTCATGTTACCGGCAATATCAACATAATCGACCAATGGATCGAAAGTGCCAAGTGTTTGCTGATAACTCATATTTACGTTGAAGGTAACACTTACAATAGTATCGAAAACGTGTGGGTGGAAACCAAGATAATCAAAAGTATTAATATCTAATATCTTCCATTCCGAATCGGTTGCATTTGTTCCAAAGGCATTGGCCCAATCGGTATTTCCGGTAACAACACTTGTTTTACGGATTAAGGTATGGTCTTTTGTTGCATTTGCAATACCTGCAACAGCCCATCCATCACCAGGATCGTTATCGGGGTTACCAAAAATATCAACAAAAGTTGTATCTGTTCCACTAATTTTAATTATTGCACGTGCATCGTCGCCATTGTGGTGGGTAACACTCGGATACGACAAGACTTCATCGGCAAGGCTTGTGTCATATAAGCTTGGGCTTATTCCATCAGCAGCCATTACCCAAACATCGCCATCGGCTAAAGTTGCGGCTGCCGGGAAAGCATGGTAATATCCCCAACCGCCACCATTAACGGCTTGTGCAATTCTATAATCGTCTAAGTTAACTGTTGCCCCTGTATTGTTGTAAATCTCCAGTGCTTTGTTATAGCTCGATCCTTCGATATATTCCGAGAAGAATAATTCGTTTGGAGGAGGTGGTTCTTCGTTATTGTACCATGCTGTAAAAACATCAACTCCGCCACCAACAACAGTGTGGGTCCTGTTTCCTGAAAATGATTCCCAATTCCCATTTATTCTGAATTTGAATTCGGCAACATCGGCAGGCGTAAAACCATCAACTGTTAAAGTATAAATTCCATCGGCATCGGCATCGGACATAGCAGTTCCGCCCCAGCCATTAAAATTCCCGGCAATATCGACAACATCAAGCAATGGATCGAAATTACCAAGTGTTATCTGATAGTTCATGTTTACATTGAATTCTACACTGTCGCTGCCCGGTGCAGGTATATCGTAAGAAACCTGACCTGTAACCGAGCCATCGGGATTTAAAGTAAAAGTTGGGTTTGTACCATCAATTAGCCATAACCCAGAGGGCGATCCATCGTTTTCGATAGCTCCCCATTCCCATGTACCTCCGGGAATATTCATAAGCAAGGACCATGTATTATCGCCGGCAGTAACATCACCGTTAGATCCGTCATCATACATTTGGGCAAGGGTCCATCCATTAAACGATCCTTTTATTTCGATATCGAGATAAGAAAGCGTACCGTCAATTACTGTAAATAAAACATCGGAAGGAGGAGTAGCATCGTTAAACCAATGGTCAACAGTATTTGTTCCGCTTACCATTGTATACTGACGGTTACCAAGCGACTCCCAGTTCCCTGAGTTTATTCTGAATTTGTATTCATACAATGTATCAACATACAAATCGGGGAGTACAACTGTGTAAATGCTGTCGCCATCGGCATCTGCCATTTCAGTACCTGTCCATCCGTCGAACGATCCAACAACATAAATAGTATCGTTTAAAGGATCGAAATTACCAATAGAAACCTGATAGCTCATATTTACATTTACAGTAAGGTCTTCCTGTGCTATCAATATATGTGGGTGCGAACCAATATAATCAAATGTGTTTTGGTCAAATACAACCCACTCCGAGTTTGCAGCATCGGTTCCTGCCGAGGCATCCCAATCGGTGTTACCTACAGTAACAGAGGATTTTCTTACTATAGTATGGTTTGCTGTGGCACTTGAAACTCCTGCTACATCCCATCCTGATCCCGGATCAATTAAATCATATTTACCAATAATATCAATTATTGTGGTATCGGTGGAAGTAATATATACTAAAGCCCTGACATCGTCGCCATTATAGCTGGTTATATAACCACCTCCGCCATAAGGGAATGTTTCATCGGCAACCGAAATGACAACGCTATCGGCACTTTCGTGTGCAAGTACCCAAACATCGCCATCGGCAAGGCTTGCACCCATTGGAAATTCATAAAGTCCACTCCAGGCATTTCCATTATAGTTTGTTAAGATTGATAATCCAAAAAGATCAACTGTTGCACCTGTACCATTATATATTTCCAGAGCTTTGTGATTGCTGCTTCCTTCAATATATTCCGAGAAGAATAATCCTGCCGGTGGTGCTGGTGTTTCATTGTTATACCAATATGTAACATCGTCAACTCCGCCCCCAATTACAGTGTAAGTCCTGTTGTTGGCCAACGATTCCCAGTTTGTGTTTATCCTGAATTTGAATTCGGCAACATCGGCAGGGGCAAATCCGCCAATTGTAATTGAATAAATTCCATCACCATCGGTATCATCCATAGCAACAGAGCCACCAAAACCATTAAAGTTTCCGGCAATATCAACCGAATCGGTAGATGCGTTGAAATTACCAAGAGTAATCTGGTGGTTCATGTTTACATTGAAGATAACATCTTCGGTGCCAGGTACAGGAATAATATACTCAGTTTGTCCTGTAACAGAGCCATCGGTGTTTACCGTAAATGCAGGGTTTCCTCCATCAATAAGCCATAATCCACCTGTTGAACCATCATTTTCAATAGCACCCCATTCCCATGAGCCGCCTGCAATACTCATCAATAAAGTCCATGTGTGGTCGCCGGCAGTAACATCGCCGTTTGTTCCATCATCGTACATTTGGTAGAGGGCCGCCCAACCATCAAACGATCCTTTCATTTCGATATCTATATAAGCTGCTGTTCCGTCAACAATAGTAAATGTAACATCTTGTGGGCCTGCATTGTCGTCGTACCAGTGGTCAACAACATTTGCGCCTGCAACAGCAGTATAAAAACGGTTACCTACCGATTCCCAGCTGGTACCGTTAATCCTGAATTTATATTCGAGAACATCGCCTGCATTTACCCCTGTAATAACTGTTGTCCAGATATTGTCTCCATCGGTATCAGTCATGGCAGTACCGCCCCATGCGTTCATCGATCCTGCAATATCGACAAAATCGGTGGCAGGGTTGAAATTGCCGAGCGTGGTTTGGTAAGTCATGTTTACATTCATGGTAACATCTACGGTTGTAACTCCCATAGTATGTGCACCAAGATAGCCAACTGTGTCCTTTGGATAAACAAGCCATTCGGAATTTAATGAATCTGTTCCGGCTGCTGCTGCCCAATCGGTATTGCCACTTGTTATGGTATGCTTTCTTACTAAGGTGTGGTCTTTTGTTCCATTGGTAACTCCGGCAACATTCCATCCCGAACCGGGGTCAGCAGGAAACGTTCCTATGTAGTCAAGAACAGTAATATGTGTATAACCAGGATTGCCGGTTATGGTCCATTCAACACTGTCGGTGCCGGCAGTATCGATCTTTACAAGTGCCCGTGCATCATCGCCATTAAAATAACAAATACCTGTACCTGTTACATCAGTTACAGCAAGGATTGCAGCATTTGAACCCCCATTTGCAATAACATAAACATCACCGTCGGCTAAAGTTCCCGAAAGCTGATCTACATATTCGTTCCACGGACCACCATTGCTATTTTGCAGAATTAAATACTGGCTTAAATCAACAGAAGCTCCGGTGCCATTATAAATTTCAATGGCTTTGTTGTTACTGCCCCCTTCGATATATTCCGAAAAAAACACGCCGGTTTGCCCAAAAGCAAAACCTGCAATCATTACGAAAGCAAGGAAACTAAACAGTTTTTTTAAAAAATAAGATTTCATCATAATAAATAAATTAGTTAAACAATGTGATTATTAAATAATTAAGAATTTTTCTATAAGAAAATCATAGCTGCAAATAATGCAGCTATCCACTCGATTGTATTTATCTTTTATTGCCAAAAAACCACCTCCCTTAGATAAGTTTTTAATCGAAGCAATTTAGAGAAAAGCATTTACTTTTACAAAAAATAATATTAACATAAAGTTATCATTTGTTTATAGGCATAACAAGCATAATACAAACGTTTGCAAGGAATGTTTTCAGAATAAAGTATTGCAGAAAATATGAAATTTCTAATAAAATCAAGTGTTTTAAAAAACAGGAAAAAGCGAATCTTTGAATTGAGAACTCCAAAAATCAATAAAATTGGATATATTTGTAAAATCAAAAAACAGATGAAAAGAATTATTCTCATATCATTATTATTTCTAACAATTATAGATTGTTTCTCACAAAACCGTGAAGTACCTTTTACTTTGGACGACAGGGATAGATTAATAAAATTGGAAGAACAATTTAATTCATTAAATACCCGAATTGATGCAGTGAATTTAAGAATTGATGCAACAAATGAAAAAATCACATCATTAAGAAACGAGATGATGACTAAATTCGATGCACAACAAATGCAAATCAATAGCATGAAAAATCTGTTTTTTTGGGGATTTTCAATTTTGATAACATTAATGCTTTTCAATTTTGGATATTTGATTTGGGACAGACGAACAGCCCTTTATCCATTAAGAGAACAAACATTTTTGTTAGCAGAAAAAGAAAAGGAACATGAGAAAAAATTAGAACAACTAACAAACTCCTTTAAAGAACTTGCCAAAGAAGATAAAAAAGTAGCCGATATATTAAAAAGAGTAGCTATTTTTTAATCCCACATTTTCATTTTTTTTACTGATTCTTAATACCGAATATCTACCTTTGAGGCGGTAATGATAATACCATACCGCTAATAATAAGTATAATGGAATTAATATCAGGAGATGTTTCAATACGACGGTTCAGGAATGATGATATTCAAAGAATTGCGCAACTCGCAAATAACGAAATGATAAGCCAAAACCTTAGAGATGCTTTTCCTCATCCATACAGCGAAAAGGATGCTGAGGAATTTATAAAACGATGTTTGGCCATTGAACCGAATTTTGCTTATGCAGTTTGTTACAAAGGCGAATATGTTGGGAATATTGGAATAATGCAGGAAAAAGATGTATATCGTAAATCGGTAGAAATTGGTTATTTTATTGGCGAGCCGTATTGGAATCTGGGAATAGCTACTAAAGCCGTTAATTTGATATGTGATTATACTTTTGCAAATTTTGATATTGCCCGTATTCACACGGGGATTTTTGAATATAACAAAGCTTCATGTCGTGTATTAGAAAAAAGTGGTTTTCAAAAGGAAGGTGTTTTTAGAAAATCGGTTTTCAAAATGGGAAGGCTTTGGGATGAAATCAGGTATGCAAGAGTGAAGGAAGAGTGAAGAGTGAAGACGGAAGACGGAAGATGGAAGACGGAAGATTGCCATAAATGATTTAAAAACATGAAAGAAGAATTACAAAAAATATATAAAGATCGCGAAAAGCAAACCCAAAAGTTTGTCGAAAATCTAAAACTGAA
>JAYENH010000261.1:0-3778 GCA_034721995.1 Bacteroidota bacterium | reverse complement strand
CACTACTTTCGTTTATCCTGTTTGTTAAATTTGTAATCAGAAATGAGTTTTCGGTAAGCAAACTAATAAACTGGTTAATCCTTGCTTTATCTCCAATAACATTATTCGGGATATCGGCATCGATATTATAGAAAAGTTCAAGACCCTGATCCTGTGCACGCAATGTAAGCTTTTCGATAATCTCAATAAGTTCGTCCTGAAAATTGAAATCGGCATTTCGCAGGGCGATAGATTTATCCCTGATTTCCTTAAACAGGGAATAATCATTTAAAAGTTCGACAAAATTTCGTGCCGATTGATTTATAGAATCGAAAAAATCGTGATTTTCGCCGGGACTGCCAAACTTAAAAAGGCTATCGGAAAATCCCATAAACGAATTAATCGGCATCATTAATTCATTGCTGATGCGGGTCAGGAAAGCTCTGTTGTCAATTCCCTCGTTTTTTAAAACTGTAATATCGTTTTTTATTTCAGTATTATAATTACTGTGAATTTTTAGTTGATTATCAGGGTTGATACTGTTTTTGAAAAAATCTTCTAAAAACTTTTTCTCCCTTTTCTGCATAATAATTCTTTGTTGCTCTTCATCCTTTTTAAATTGCTCAAAATCGACCGAATCGGGAATACTTTTTTTAAATACCTGAATTTGGGATTTCAGCAGGTTTTTCAGGCTCGACATTTCTGGCATATCCAAGGCACCTTCCATTTCGTCCCACATCGAAAAAACCCCATCGATCAAACTGTTAAATTCCTTTACCACACCATTAAAAAAAAGGTTGACGGCAGTAAGGTCTTCTAATAAGAACTCCCATTTCATCATAAGGTCTTGAGACTCATTCCTTAATAATTCAAGCTCCTCGTTAAATCCTTTAATAATTTTTATCTCGCTACTATTTCCCATACACTAAAAACGACAATTTTATTGATGAGTAAAAATACTATTTTTTTTGGTTAAGAGCTGAGCAAAGCGGAATTCCGGGTTCAGGGTTCAGAGGTTCAGAGTTACCAGATGAGCGCAACGAAGTCCTCGATAACGAAGCGTATCGGGATTCAAAGCTCAGGGTTATAGGATAAATAACAATTTAGCAATTTAGCAATTTACCCATTCTCCAAACCCTGCTTTTTAACATGTTTTAAATAATGTATTTTTTTTACTTTCGCAGCTTATTGAAATTAATAATAATCAAAAAAAAAATATAAAAATGGCTATTGAAAATTTTGCCTCACGGCACATCGGCCCACGCAACCACGAAATCGATGAAATGCTTGCTACTGTTGGTGTCTCATCAATCGATGAACTTATTGATCAAACCGTTCCAAGATCGATCAGGCTCGAAAGTGAAATGAAAATTTCTGAAGGAATAAGCGAATACGAATACTTCAACAAAATTCGTGAGATTGCACAAAAAAATAAGATTTTCAAAACATACATCGGAATGGGGTATTACAACACAATTACCCCGGCAGTTATACAGCGTAACATTCTCGAAAACCCAAGCTGGTACACATCATACACACCCTACCAAGCCGAAATTTCGCAGGGCAGGTTAGAGGCATTGTTGAATTTTCAGACTATGGTAATGGAGCTTACCGGAATGGAAATGGCCAACGCCTCGCTATTGGACGAAGCTACTGCGGCAGCCGAGGCCATGATTATGATGCTTAATTCGCGGCCAAGGAAAAAAGCAAAAGCAGGGGCAAATATTTTATTTGTCGACGAAAATATGTTCCCCCAAACTATAGAAGTAATTAAAACCAGGGCTTTGCCTTTGGGCATTGAATTGAAAATAGGGAATTGGGGGGAACACGAATTTAATGATTCTTTTTTTGGGGCGATTGTCCAATACCCTGCAGGCGACGGTAGCATTTCTGATTATAGCTCGTTTGCCGATAAAGCCAAAGAAAAAGAAATTTTCCTGACGGTTGCTGCCGATTTGTTAAGTCTGTCATTATTAACACCTCCAGGCGAATGGGGTGCAGATATTGTTGTTGGCTCTACCCAGCGATTTGGAGTACCAATGGGATATGGTGGCCCACATGCTGCATATTTTGCTGCACACGAAAAGTTCAAAAGAAATTTACCCGGAAGGATTATCGGTGTATCGAAAGACAGGACAGGAAGAAATGCACTCAGGATGGCATTGCAGGTTCGCGAACAACACATAAAACGTGAAAGGGCAACATCAAATATTTGTACAGCTCAGGCATTATTGGCATCGATGGCCGGAATGTATGCCGTATATCATGGAAAAGACGGCCTGCAGAAAATTGCAAAACGTATTCATGGTTTTGCAGGGTTCCTATCAACCGAAATTGAAAAGATGGGATATGTGCAGGAAAATGAAAATTTCTTCGACACCCTGAAAATAAAATTGCCCGGCCATTTAAAAGCCTGTAATATTCAAAGTATTGCTTTGGAGTTTGAAATTAATCTCAGATATATTTCAGAAAGGAGTATTGGTATTTCTATTGACGAAACCACTTCGAAGAGTGATATTGCTAATATTATTGAAATATTTGCACTGGCCAACAACAAGTTTTTTCAAGCACCCGATTGCATCGACATAAAAAATTATGTTGATGATTTATTCCTTCGTACCAGCAATTTTTTATCGCACAGTTTATTTAATATGTACCGCTCCGAAACCGAGATGATGAGGTATATTAAAAAACTCGAAAGAAGAGATTTTTCACTTACTCATTCGATGATTTCGCTCGGTTCATGCACCATGAAACTAAATGCAGCAGTCGAAATGCTTCCAATATCATGGCCCGAATTTGGAGCCTTGCATCCATTCATACCCCGCATCCAGGCAAAAGGCTATCACGAAATATTTGCCGATTTAGAAAAAGACCTTGCCGAAATTACAGGCTTTTCTGGAGTTTCATTACAGCCAAATTCAGGTGCTGCCGGAGAATATGCCGGTTTATTAGTAATCAAAAAATATCATGAGGAAAAACAACAGGGACATAGAAATGTAATTTTAATTCCATCGTCGGCACATGGCACAAACCCTGCCAGTGCAGTAATGGCAGGCGGAAAAATTATAGTTATTGATTGTGATGAAAATGGGAATATTGCCATTGATGATCTTCGGAAAAAAGCTGAAGAACACAAAGAAAACCTGATGGCTTTTATGGTTACTTATCCATCGACCCACGGAGTATTCGAGGCCAACATAATGGAAATGTGTGAAATTATCCATACAAATGGCGGACTTGTTTATATGGATGGAGCAAATATGAACGCACAGGTTGGCTTAACAAATCCCGGCAGCATTGGTGCTGATGTTTGCCACCTTAACCTGCACAAAACATTTGGGATACCACATGGAGGTGGGGGCCCCGGCGTAGGCCCTATTTGTGTTGCCAAACCTTTGGTCGGTTTTTTACCATCTCACCCTGTTGTTAATACCGGTGGTTCCGATGCTGTTTCGGCAATTGCCGCAGCCCCATACGGAAGTGCAAGTGTTATGGTAATTACCCACGCATACATTAAACTACTTGGGAACAAAGGATTGAACCAGGTAACCGAAATGGCTATTTTAAATGCAAACTATCTTGCTTCGGAATTAAAAGATTATTTCAAAATTCTTTACACAGGAACAACAGGACGCGTAGCCCACGAAATGATACTTGAATGTCGTAACTTTAAAAGTATAGGGCAAATTACTGAATCCGACATAGCCAAACGTTTGATGGATTATGGTTTCCATGCTCCAACACTTTCGTTTCCTGTTCATGGTACTTTAATGGTTGAACCTACCGAGAGCGAATC
>JAYENH010000260.1:0-14982 GCA_034721995.1 Bacteroidota bacterium | reverse complement strand
CTGGAAAATGCAATACGTTCAATTAAAATTCTACAAAAGAACAAGATTAATGTTACCGTTTTGTCTGCAATATCTAAATATAACTTTGAAGACTTATTCTCTTCTATAAAATCTGCATATAAACTTAGTGTTAAGGAAGTGCTTTATCAGCCAATAATTTCTGTTTCAAACTATCCTGATAAAGAAAAAATTGAAAGAAAGGGAGAACTAAATGTTCCTATTTCTGGCATTGCGAAAATGAATTCTCAATTGAATGAAATCCTTGCATTTGAAAAAAGGTATGCTATTGCAACGAATGTATACAGAATAAAACCATGGATTAATGATTATATAAAATCTATATGGCAAAATGATTCAGAACCGTTTTATTTGAAGGATTTAAATAAATTTTATTGTAGAGAAGCCTATGCCGTAATAGATATTAGCTATAAAGGGGAAATCCAACAATGTAGCCTGGCTAATGCAACAGTTAGTTTAAAGGAAAGTAATAAGCAAGGTCTCATTAAGTTATGGCAAGATGCAACTAATAGTTTTAAGATACAATTAGAAAAAGAAAATTTCCCGGATATTTGTAAAGGGTGCTGCCATAAATATAGTAGGAATATGCTTGCTTCAGTAATTAAATTCCCTGTAGCTAACAGACAGGCAATGGCTCCCATTTTTTTTCTCTTATTAAAACGGATTGCGAATAGATTTATTAAAAAGATTATAAAAGCAAGATAATGAGAACTGCATTAATAACTGGTGGTAACCGAGGTATAGGCTTGGAGGTTTGCAAACAATTAGACAAGCTTGGTTGGCAAGTAATACTTTGTTCACGAGATTTACAAAAAGGGCAAAAAGCAGCAATGACATTAAGTAAGAATATTATTATAATGCAACTGGATATTACATCTGAAATAAGCCTAAAACAAGCTTACCTGGAAATTAAAAACCAGAACAAAAAAATAGATGTATTAATAAATAATGCCGCACTTGGTGAAAGCGCCTATGAAAATCCAATAAAATTGAAAGCTAAACAGACCATTAAAGAATACTTTAAACCTGTTTACCATTTGATTAGAAAGGCAAAACCGCAAACTAAGAATATGAATTTGTTTATAGACGGTATTGGTGTTTCAAACATATCATTAAATAAGGTAAAATATATAATGGAAACTAACTTGTTTGGCGCATGGCATATGATTCAGGCTTTCCTTCCACTATTGGAGAAGAGTGAAGATGGACAAATAATTAATATAAGCAGTGGAATGGGAACTTATAGTGAATTGTCTGGTTTATATCCCGCCTATAGTATTTCAAAAGCCTCACTAAATGCACTTACTTTTATGTTTTCTAATGAGCTAAAAAATAGAAAAATAAGGGTTAATGCGGTATGTCCAGGTTGGGTAAAAACAGATATGGGTGGTAAGGATGCTCCAAGAACCTTAGAAGAAGGAGCAGAAACAATTGTTTGGTTGGCCAATCATGAAAAGGAAACAACTGGAAAATTGTTTCGAGACAAAAGGCTTATAAATTGGTAAACATTTTCGCAAATGAATATAGGATTAGTATTTCCAAATAAGGACAGACGTTATAAAACAATACATCTTGGGTTTGCTTATATTGCAGCCTACGCAAGGCAGTACCATTATGATATAAATTTCATTGTACTGGATACACGAGTTGCTACCAAAAAAGAAACGAAAGAGTTTTTCAAGAATCGTTTTGAGTTGGTTGGTATTACCGTGTTTTCTCCTGTTTATTTTGAAGTAAAAGACATATTCCAAAAGTTAAAGCAAAACAATGTGCCAATTTGCCTTGGTGGCCCTTATGTGACTACCATCATGCAAGATATATTTACTGAAACGCCTGCAGAATATGCAATTTATGGAGAAGGAGAAGAAACATTTAACCAGTTAATTTTTCACCTAAAAGGGAAGGATCAATTGGAAAATATTGATGGGCTAATGTACCGGAATGAGCAAAATAATGTAATAACAAATCCAAGAAGAAAAAGAATAAAAAATCTTGATTTGCTACCAACTCCTGCATATGACATTTTTCCAATGAATCGATACCCTTTGCACCGTATTGTTTCATCCCGAGGTTGTCCTTATGCTTGTGCATGGTGTAATTCAAGTTCTTTGTGGGAAGATGGGTTGTATTGGATGAGCCCCGATAAAATAGTAAATGAAATTGAATCTTTAATTTTGCATTACGGAATAAAGACTTTTGTTTTTGGAGATAATACCTTTAATTTTGATTTAAAAAGAGTTGAAGAGTTTTGTGATTTACTATTAGAAAGGAAAATAAAAATATTGTGGTCTGTCTCATTTAGACCAGACAAAGTTACAAAAGAATTAGCTCATAAAATGAGAAAATCCGGCTGTTATAATGTGTCCACTGGAATTGAATCTGCAAACAATAACATTCTTGAAAAACTTGGTAAAAAGACAACAATTGAGGAAATCAAAAAAGGGATTAAAATTCTAAAGGAAGAAAATATTGAAATTATGTCACAATATGTTATAGGAAGCCCATACGATACGCTTGATACAGTTAAAGAATCTATTGAGTTTGCAAAAACTTCCGGATGTGATTTCACTAACTTTTATACAGTATTGCCATTTAAAGGAACCCCGCAATGGGAATATGTTAAAAACCATGGCACTCTATACTCCGATAAAATTCACAACTACCATATGGTTAAACCAAGAATTGTTTTTGAAACACCTGAGTTTAATTATGAAGATAGATTAAAAGCAATTAACCTAGTTAAAAAAGAGGGCTTTTATAGTAATAAAGATACGAAATCATGGGGATTCGATTTGGCTAAAGATATTTCAATGAGAATACAGAATTTATTACCAAATAAAACAGGGAATAAAGTATTCATGATATTAAAATCTGTGTATCGCATGAAGATAATTAAGAAAAACAATATCTAAAACGATGATCATAATAATCTTTACAATATTATTCATCTTTATATACCTGCTTTATCCTTTATGGTTGAGAAAACAGAAGATAGTCTGTTTTGATGAAACCCCAAATAAAGAAGCTAACAATGTCTCGGTTGTATATTTAACTCAAAATTATGCAGAAGGCTTACAAAGTAAAATATCTTTTTTGCTTGATGAAATATCTTGTTTCGAAAACTCCGAATTAATTGTTATTGATGATGCAAGTACTGATGAAACAGTTGAATTATTACAGCGTTTTACCAATTGCAAAACAAGAGTTGTAACAAAAGAAAATTCTAAAGGGATTCCTCACTCAATGAATTTAGGTGTGAAGTTGTCAACTTATCAAAACATTGTATTCTGTGACCAACGACAAATACTTGAAAAAGGGATTATAAAGAAGCTTATTGATCCATTAAAGTATGATGAAGTCGGTATGGTTTCTTCATGTATTTCAAGTTATGATAAGATGAACAAATTCAATTTCCTCAGGGCTTATGAGAATTTTATTAAAGAACTTGAAGGGAAAACAGGGAATTTAATTGGGGTTTATGGTCCCTTATATACCATAAAAAAGGAGTGTTATCATGAAATTCCTAATAACATCATTCTTGATGATTTGTATTTGACTTTAAGTATTTTAAATAACAAAAAAGTATTGTTTATAAAAGATTGTAAAACAATTGACGATAATTTTGATTTGTTATACAGTTACACAAGGTCAAAAAGATATCTTTCCGGCTTTTTTCAAATTTTAAATGAAAAGGAACTGATATCTAAACTATCAGGAAGACAAAAAGCGATGCTGTTTTGGCACAAATATTTTCGTATTCCAATCCCCATATTTATAGCGAGTTGCTATTTTTATTTAGGTCTGGATAGTTTTTATAACCAAAATAGTTTTCTCCTTTTTTTAGTATTTTCAATTTTGTGTATATCTGTTTTATTACCCATTAACTTAAAAATTTTCAAACCAATTAGGAGTGTAGTTCGTCTTGTGAGTTTTTACTCCCTGGCAAGTATAGAACTATTCTTCAGGTCTTTGATTTTGAAGCAAAATATCTATGAAAAATAATCATTATGTAACCTCACCACTTCTTCCTTCGAAAGATGAATTATCTGAATATATTAATGAAATATTTGATTCAGCTTATTTGACAAATGGAGGGAAATTTGTCAAATCATTGGAGAAAAAACTATCTGGGTTTTTAGAAGTAGAATTTATTAGCCTGTTTTCAAGCGGCACACTGGCTCTTGCTCTAGCGATAAAATCACAGAACTTAACTGGCGAAGTTATCACAACTCCATTTACGCATGTATCTACAATACAAGCCTTATATTGGAATAACCTTAAGCCAGTATTTGTTGATATGGAAAAATCAACTCTGAACATATGTACCTCAGCATTGGAAAAAGCAATTAATCCAGAAACTTGCGCTATTCTTCCAGTGCATATTTTCGGTAACCCTTGTAGTGTAAAAGAAATTGAAAAACTTTCAAATAAGTACAATTTAAAAGTAATTTATGATGCTGCTCATTGCTTTGGTGTAAAAATAGATGGACAATCAGTTTTGAATTATGGCGACCTTTCTGTATTAAGTTTTCACGCAACCAAAGTTTTTAACACCATTGAAGGAGGAGCTGTTATAAGCCATGATAAGGTAACAAAGGAATTTCTTGATACTTTAGCTAATTCGGGAATAGATAAGAATTCATGTTTAACAGGGCATGGATTAAGTTCCAAGATGAATGAGGTTCAGGCTGCATTTGGAATAGCTTCTTTGAATCTTGTTAATAATGCAATAGAAAATAGAAAAGTTTCTACTATTCGCTATCGTGAATTAATAAAAAATATTCAGGGTATCCATACAGTAGATACATATGACAATATAACTCATAATTACATCTATTTTCCAATAATAATTGAACCAAACACTTTTGGTGCAACTGCTTCTGAAATCCAGAATTATTTATCATATAATCAGGTTTATGCAAAAAGATATTTTCATCCATTGATAAGCGAAAGTAATTTGTTTAAAAGTTGTAGAAAATATGACCTTACAAATTGTAAAGAAATATCTGATAACATTTTATGTTTACCACTTTCACACAAATTGACTATGAGTGAAATAGAATACATTGTTGACTTATTAATTAAGTTTAAGGACAATCGAACAAGAACAGACTAAATATAGAGGCTTATTTTACATAAATTGCAGTATTATGTTTCCAGAAGAGTTTAATCCAAGTATCTATCGTAAGAAAAATATCGATTTGATATGGATGACAAATAAGAAACTTGAAGAACACTCTCAAAGATATGGGAAACAGGAAGGTCGTATCTGTTCTTTAGTTCGCGACCCGGAATCATTCATTGAGCTTTGTGACCTCAGAAATAGCTTAGCAGTTTTATGTAATATTGCAGAAAACGGATAGAAGACCACGTGCTTAGCATAAAAAGAATCAAGATTAATTTAACCCAACTTGCTAATTTTAGATTCTAATATATTAAGTACAAGGGTTCTGTAGAGCTTCAATTCGTTTTTAGCACTCTCGCAATTTGTGTTAGCCTGATATTTAGACGTTGCAAATGCGAAAAGAATATTTGACAAAACCAAGCCGAATTTGAACTTTAGGGCACTATAAAACAGATCGAAAATCGTATATGCCTTATATAATGTAGATTAGCATTTCTTGAAAAAACATTATAAAGTAGCACTACGACTCCATTATTATTATACTGTATATCTGACAGATACGAAAATGATTATTTTTGAAATGGTAACGAAAATTTTTGAAAAATAGCAAGTTGGGCTAAGGAGTTTGCTTTTGTAAATGATTGTTTAAAAAGCAAAAGTAAGGTTGTGTTATACTAAACTCTATATTTCATTCACATTTAAGCGAATTTACAGGGTTCGACAATGCAGTCTGGATTGATTGTACACTGATGATTAACATGGCAATGATTAGTGTAGCTAATGAAACAAGAGGAAAACTTATCCAATTTATATCAATAAAAAAAGCAAAGGTTTTTAGCCAATGATCGAGAAAGACCCAGGAGAGCGGCCATGCAATAATATTAGCCAGTAAAACCCAACGCGAAAAATCTTTCCATAACAATAGAACAATACTTGTTTCAGAGGCTCCCAGGACTTTGCGAATGCCTATTTCTTTTGTTCGCTGGGCAATTATAAATGTAGATAATCCGTACAGGCCCAACAATGCAATAAATATGGCCAGTAGCGAAAAAACAAGAAATAGTATTCCTGTCTGCTTTTCTTCATTGTAAAGCCTGCTTAGATATGAGCCGAGGAAGAAATAGTTAAAAGCTTGCCCCGAAGTTAGTTCCCTCCATTCCTTTTTAATATATCTGATACATTCTTCTTTGTCTTCAATATTTATTTTTACAGCAATATATTTGGCATATTCACTTTCTTGCAACAGGTTGATTGCCAGCGGACGAACCTGTCGGTGCAATGACTGGAAATTAAAATCTTCGACTACTCCTATTATATTAAATACTTGATCGTTAAGTCCTTTATTCGACGGACGAACAAGCTTTTTGCCAATAGGATTATCGAAACCAAGATTTTTCACTGCTGATTCGTTCAACACAATGGCCAATGTATCGCCGGGTACATTTTGCGAGAAAAACCTGCCCAGTTTCAAGCGAACACTCATGGTAGAAATAAAATCGTAATCAACCGGCATAATTTGTAACACATGCAATTCATCATCGAGCATTCCCTCCGGTTGATGCGACGTTGAACTAAACCTGTCGCCAGGCAATGTATAGCTGGTTGTAGCATCAAGGATAGATTTATGCTTCTTTATTTTATTTTTGAATTCTTTTTTATTGTTTTCTAATGCATAAGCGTGTTCAACTACCAAAACGTTATCCTTTGAAATTCCAATATCTTTTTCATCAATATATTCTAATTGATTGTAAATATTTATAGTGCATATAATTAATGTAATTGATACGGCAAACTGGAAAAAGACCAACCAACTACGCAGGTAAGATTTTTTTATTTTTTGCCTGACTTTTCCCGATAACACCATAAGCGGACTAAATGAAGAAAGAAAATAAGCGGGGTAACTTCCCGAAATCAATCCAATTATAAGTACAAGCGCAATAAATATGGGAATATGCGATAATCTGCTAAAGGGATGAAATACAAGGTTCTTTCCTGCCAAATCATTAAAATGAGGAAGAATAATTTCTATTACTACAAAGGAAAACACCAATGCCAAAATAGTTGTACCAACCGATTCGATAAGAAATTGTGCTATCAGTTGCTTTCGCGATGACCCTAGTGTTTTGCGAATACCAATTTCTTTTGTGCGCGTTATTGATCGTGCAGTTGTAAGGTTCATGAAATTGATTAAAGCGATAATCAATATAAAGGCAGCGATTATCGAAAAGATAATCACATAATTGTAATTTCCATTTTGTTCGAATTCCCCATCTAAATGCGAATGTAAATGAATATCACTAATTGGCTGTAATATAAATTCATATTTTTGCCCCGCCGAATCAAATTCTTCAATTGTAAAACCAAGAAATTCCTCCAATTGCGGACCAATGTACTTAATCACCATTTCTCCAAACTTTTTCTTTATTGTTTCGATATTGCAAGTAGGAGCGATAATAATATAAGTTGCAAAGCTTTGTTGAAGCCAATTGTTACTTTTACTCCATTCCTCGAATGTATTTAGCGAAGCAATAAAATCGAAATGAAAATGTGAATTATCGGGCACATCTTTACAAACACCGGTAACAAAATAGCTACGCCCTTCATCCGATTTTAAAACTTTTCCCATGGGGTCTTCATCATCAAAATAGCGCAAAGCAGTTGATTGCGTAATGACAACCGAATTGGGTTTCAGCAACACTTCATGCGGGTTTCCTACGATTAAGGGGAATGAGAAAAACTGAAAGAAATTTGAATCGGCGTAATGAAAAAAGCTTTCAGCAAAAATCTTTTCGTCAAAGCGTACCTGCTTGTTCCAGCCTTTTAATAAACGTGTCGATTGCAGAACATCCTGTAACTCTTCAACCGCCACCCGTGCCGTTGGAGCTGCCGTGTTGATTGTATTAAATTCTTCGTTGCCAAAAACACCCGAAACAGCAAGTCTGTACATCTGTTCGTTATTTTCGTGAAAATCGTCGTAGCTTAACTCATCCTGTATCCACAAATAAATTGATAAGCTAACAGCAATACCCAAAGCCAGGCCAATTATGTTTATAATGGAGAAAACCTTATACCTCGACAGGTTTCGGGTTGCAGTTTTCAGGTAGTTTTTATACATGTTTATTTCACGTTTGCTTGTGATTAAAATAGTTTTCGTGGATAATTTTCCCATCGAATAAACGGATAATGCGCTGACTGTAATCGGCATCACGCTCCGAATGGGTTACTATTACAATGGTTGTTCCGTTGCGGTTAAGCGATTCAAGTAAACCCATCACCTCCTCGCCATGTGCCGAATCTAAATTTCCGGTTGGTTCGTCGGCAAGTATCAGGCTTGGATTAGCGACAACTGCCCTGGCCACTGCCACACGTTGCTGCTGCCCTCCCGACAATTGTAGTGGAAAATGTTTTTGGCGATGTACCATGTTCATTTTCTCAAGTGCATTTTCCACTTTTTGTTTACGATTGCTGCTCTTGTATCCGAGATAAATCAATGGTAATTCCACATTTTCGTATACATTAAGCTCATCTATCAGATTGTAATTCTGAAACACAAACCCAATGTTTGCTTTACGCAACAAAGCACGTTTTTTTTCCGAATATGCCGAAACCTCTTCATCTTTAAAAAAATAACTTCCTGCACTTGGGTTATCAAGCATACCCAGAATATTTAATAAAGTAGTTTTGCCACATCCCGACGGACCCATAACTGCAACAAACTCTCCATTTTGTATTTGTAGCGAAACCTTATTAAGAGCAACTGTTTCTACTTGGTTACTGCGAAATATTTTTGATAACTCGCGTATTTGAAGAAGTGTATCCATAATTTATTATAAATATTTGAAAGCAAAGATAGCGATTAAGTCTATGTTTTTTGTCAATGCAACATCATGGTGCTACAACAAACTTCTCATTTCAATATATTTGTTATTTACCCATAATTTATTGCTGAACCGACCGCGCCATAACCAGTTTTGTGCCAATAAATGTATCTGCTTTTATTTCTGATGATTAAATAAAATATTTATATTTTTCCTGATAATATTTTGTTCGATTACGAATTTGGCTGTGCGAATTTGGACAAAACAGTTAAATAAGTAATAACTATTGATTGATCAAGGTTTTTGTTAACGTTCTTATAATTTACCTATTAAGAATTATATTTATTTTATTATGCAACTGAAACTTAACAGAGATGAGAATTCTGAAATTAATAAAAACATGTATCTTTGTATGAAACAATAAAAACATGGCAGACAAAAAAGTAATCAGATTCGATTGGGCAATGAAACACTTGCTACGCAATAAAGCGAACTACGACATAGTTGAAGGTTTTTTGTGTGCATTGTTGGAAGATGATAACCTACGAGTTATTGAAATACTCGAAAGTGATGGGAATCAAGATTATGAAAATGACAAATTTAATCGTGTTGACGTTCTTGTAAAAGATGAGAAGAATAGAAATATTATCATAGAAATTCAAAACACTAAAGAAAGCGACTATTTGTACAGGGTTTTGTATGGAGTTTCAAAAAATATTTCCGAAAGTATTGATAGTGGAGATAGATACCGTGAAATTAATAAAGTGATTTCAGTAAATATTTTATATTTCGATCTCGGTATAGGTGATGATTATCTATATTACGGTAAAACAGAATTTCATGGTATAAATACTAATGAAATAATTGATAAGAATAACAAAAAAGTAGAAAAGTTAATTCCCAAAGGTGCAAGATATAATCAAATTGAAATTTTCCCGGAATATTACCTGATACAAGTTGAGAAGTATAAAAATGTTGTAGGCAAGGCTATAGATGAGTGGGTGTATTGGTTTAAAAATGAGCAAATAAAAGAAGGTAGTAAATCTAAAAACATTAATAAGGTACAGAAAAAATTAGATGTTTTAAAGATGACTCAAAAAGAAAGGAAAAAATATGAATACTATCTGGGAAGACTTGTTTCTGAACTTGATATGATGGAAACATCAAAAGAAGAAGGCAAAAAAGAAGGCAAAAAAGAAGGTAAAGAAGAAGGCAAAAAAGAAGGCGAGATAATTGGTATTGAAAAGCAACGTAAAGCAAATGAGAAACAAAAAATAAATTCAATCACAAAAGCACTGAAAACGAGAAAGCTTACAATTGAAGATATTGCAGGAATGTTTGGTGTTAGTAACGATTATGTACTTAAAATTAAAAAACAAATTAAGATTTCGTAATTATATATATTTGCATTGCAAATTAATTAATTGACATAAGATTTTATAATTAGCAAAATGACAAACGATAAATCATCAAAAAAGAACTTAGAAACATATTTTAAGAATTTCAGAAAAAATATTATTGGAATTGATACAAGTTTTGAATCCCCGTTAGGAAAGCAAAGAATCGTATATGCAGACTGGGTGGCAAGTGGCCGGTTATATGCTCCAATCGAAAAGAAGCTTTCGGAAACTTTCGGGCCTTTTGTTGCAAACACACACACCGAAACCAACGAAACCGGTACAAGGATGACACTTTCGTACAAACTCGCGCACAATATTATTAAGCAACATGTTAATGCCAGCCTCAATGATATAATTATTACTGCCGGATCGGGAATGACATCGGTAGTAAATAAATTACAGAGGATACTAGGTCTTAAAGGATGCGAAAGCTTGAAAGATACTGATTGCCTGGACGAGAATGACAAACCAGTTGTTTTTATAACTCACATGGAACATCATTCAAACCAAACATCATGGTTAGAAACAATTGCCGATGTAGTTCAAATTAAACCCGACAGCGAATTACTTGTCGACCTTGATGATTTAGAATCGGAACTTGAAAAACACAAAGATCGAAAATTTAAGATAGGTTCTTTTACTGCTTGTTCCAATGTTACAGGCATTATTACACCCTATAAAAAAATGGCTCGTTTGATGCACGAATATGGCGGAATTTGCTTTATAGATTTTGCTGCTTCGGCTCCTTATGTCAAAATTGATATGCACCCCAAAGACCCAATGGAAAAATTAGATGCCATATTTTTCTCTCCTCATAAATTTATGGGAGGTCCCGGTTCTTCGGGAGTTTTGATTTTTAATTCCAGCCTTTATAAAAATAAAGTGCCAGATCACCCTGGTGGGGGCACAGTAGATTGGACTAACCCCTGGGGCGAATATAAATATGTCGACGACATCGAAGCACGTGAAGATGGCGGGACACCGGGTTTTCTTCAGGCAATAAAAACAGCACTCTGCATTGAGCTTAAAAATAAGATGGGCATCGAAAATATTAGAGCCCGCGAAGAAGAACTTACTAAAATTGTTTTCCATGAATTACGAAAAATATCGGGAATAAATATCCTTGCCGATAATGTTGAAGACCGTCTTTCCATTTTTTCATTTTTTATCGAAGATTTGCACTATAACCTATTTGTGAAATTACTGAACGACCGGTTTGGGATACAATTGCGGGGCGGATGTGTTTGTGCCGGCACATATGGCCATTTTCTTCTTAATGTAAGTTATGAAGATTCAAGAGAAATAACAAGAAAGATAAACGTTGGCGATTTGTCTGAAAAGCCTGGCTGGGTACGTATGTCGTTGCATCCCACAACTACAAATGCCGAATTGATGTATATGATGGATGCTGTTAAACAAATAGCAGAAAATCATGTAGAATGGGCAAAAGATTATGATTATTTCCCTAAGAAAAATGAATTTTATTTCAAAGGAAAATATGTTCCTGTTCCTGCCGATATGAAAGACTTATTTGTTTTGTAATGAAAATCCTGCATACATCTGACTGGCATTTGGGGCACAGGCTTCTTGAACAATCTCAATACGATGAGCAATACAGGTTTCTAAAATGGATTGAAGAATATATCAACAATAATCAAATTGATGTTTTATTAGTTGCTGGAGATGTTTTTGATACAGGTGTACCTTCGTCGCAAAGTCAAAAATTATATTACGATTTTCTGGTCAATATCACTAAAGGAACTTGCAGGCACATAATTATTACCGGAGGCAACCACGATGCCCCAGGAACAATAAATGCCCCAAAAGAATTACTCAATGCCATGTCGGTACATGTTTTAGGAAAAGCTACCGATAAAATCGAAAACGAGGTTTTTAATCTAACTGTTGATAATCAGAAAATAATTATTGCCGCTGTCCCTTATTTAAGGGATCAGGATATAAGACGGGCAGTTGCAGGTGAATCGTTCGAGCAAATTGGCAACAGGTACAAAACAGCATTGATAAATCACTATACCGAAATAGCAGAATATTGTAAGAGCATTAAATATGAAAATACGCCAGTTTTTGCTATGGGGCATTTGTTTGTTATTGGTGGTTCCACATCCGATAGCGAACAAAGTATCTATGTTGGAAATTTGGGCGATATTGGTGCAGATGACTTTCCCCCTGTTTTTGATTACGTGGCACTGGGACATTTACACCGTCCCCAGAAATCTGGCAATAATGAGCATATCCGATATTCCGGCTCTCCTTATATTTTAAGTTTCAGCGAAACAGGATACAGCAAAAAAGTTGTTGTTATTGAGATCGAAAAAGAAAAAATCATAAATATTTCGGAAAATAGTATTCCTGAGTTCAGAAAAATATATAAGGTTACCGGAAATAACGAGGAGTGTATTGAGCAATTGAAATTTATTGATAAAAGTTATCACGAATTAACCCCCTGGGCAGAAGTTGTTTTAGATAACAAATCGAATACCACTATTGGTTTTGCCGAAATTAATAAAGCCACCGAAGAGCTTGACGTAGAAGTATTAAAAATTACGATGAAAAACGAAAAGAAAATTGCAGGATTAGAGCAATTATTAGAAAACACAAAACATGTAAAAGAGCTTTCGCCACTAAAAGTTTTTAAGCTGAAATGCAAAGAGCAAAATTTCAATCTCGACGACAAACCCGAAATCGTCGATGCTTTTAACGAAGTTTTGCAAATAGCGAATCATCAGTAAGCAATCTATTTATAAAACTTATTGTACTTCCCGTTTTTCGTACCACATAACCCACTTTCTTAATTGAGTAATGCTCCCCCAAATTTAGACAGTAAGTTGAATAAAACCCCGCCGAAGCGGGATAGCTTTTCGAGCAGTCAGAAAATAATTGTATACTACTTATGTTTATATTAGTCGAAAAGTATCCAGTTAAAGTAATAAAAATACAACTAATATCCCTGAGTAGTGGTTCAAGCTTTGCGTGAATAAACTTTTGAATCGAAAAACATAAACAATCGTACTGAAAAACAAAACTTCGGGATGGTTTCCTTGAAAATTGCACCAACAACTAAGCAGAAGGAAGGACTGCAATAATTTTGTTTTGCCCGCTTCTGATTGACGGGCTATGGACGTAGGCCACGGATATTTATCTTGAAATAGAGCTTATTCAAAGTTTGCATAAACATGCCCCGTCGAAAACCACCGCGATAACCACTCACATCCCAAAGAAGCTCCCCGGGCAGGGCAGCATAAAAATTCCATTACACGGTTTGGGTGTTTGAAAATAATTGATATTTTTACACAATAATAATAACAACCTTATGAAAACAAAGCAATTAATATATTTTACAAACACACGCACTCAACAAGACAATACAATGCCGAAAGGCGAAATATTTGTAAGTGTATAGTAAATATCTACGAGTTAGCCTGCATATGGTTAAAAATGATACCCAGTAAATTAATTGATTATTTTATATATCTTTACACAATAAATTATAAATATTATAGAATATGCCTGAAATAAGTAGATTTTACGGAATACTTATAAAAATGTATTTTAACGAGCATAATCCACCTCATTTTCATGCAGAATATCAGGGTTATAAAGCGACAATTACAATTAAAAAAGGAATTGTAGAAGGGAAAATGCCTAAAAGAGCATTAAAATTGATTTTTGAATGGTTGGAAATTCATCAGGAAGAACTTTTTGAGAACTGGAGTACCATTGAAAAAACAGGAGAATATAATAAGATTGAACCATTAGATTAATAATTATGAACATAAGTGTAACAAAAGCTGAATATGTAAAAGAATACTCTATTCTACTAAATTTTGATAATGGAGAAAAAGGAATTGTGGATTTAAAATCTACTATCTTTAACGACCATAGAAAAATTTTTGAGCCTTTAAGGAAGATTGAGTTTTTCAAAAAGTTTTCTTTAGATAGTTGGACAATTGTTTGGGAAAACGAACTTGATTTAGCACCTGAATTTTTGTATGAACTGACTGAAAAGGAAGAAAATACGCAGGCTAACAAAGGCTCATAAATAATTGCCGAGATAGTAGTAAATTCAAGCATTTTAGCTTGTTTTAAGTTCATCTTAAATTGATAAATTATTGCTTCGTAATCGGCAACTATTCATACCACCATCCGTTAGCTTTTATTAAAAGAAAAATTAAACAAATATGAATAAAAGAATTTTTGATGTAATTTTTATGATTATTTCGACAATAATATTGATAGTTTTATTAGAATATGGGTTCTTGGAAAAATATATAGGTTTTGCGTTAATTCCAATCTTAATTGCATACCAATTAGGACAATATTCGGAAAGAAAATTTAAAAAATAGATTAAGTTCTCTTATTTAGAACTCATGTTATATCTTTGCGTTAGAATATAAAAGTATGAAACGAATAATTGCAAAGAAAACGTTACGTGAATATTTAACCAATAAAAGCGGAAGAAGATTACAATAGTGCTTTAAATAGACTTGAAGTAATTTTTGACGTTTTACCAAATTCAAAAGAAGGTGATGAAGCGGAAATATTATCTCTTTTGATTGAAAATTATGAGAATGAATATTATCCAATTGAAGCACCAGACCCA
>JAYENH010000259.1:0-3790 GCA_034721995.1 Bacteroidota bacterium | reverse complement strand
CTTTTTCGAGTTCGGATTCAAGATAAGTTCTGTCTTTTTTAAGCTGTAAAAATTCTAAAACCATTGGGTCTTTCAGAATGTCTTGTGGTTTTAGAGCATCGGTTTTTTCTTTTGCCTCTATTCGGACAATATTTTTGTCTTGCGAGGATAGTATTCTTTCGAAATACAGAGAATTAATCTGTCGGTCTAATGCACGTGTACTCCAATTATTTTCGTGTGATTCGCTCAGATAAAATTGCTTGGCATTTTCATTTTCAACTTTCAGTAAAATTCTGTGATGTGTCCACGAAAGATTTAACTTAAGTATTTTGGCAAGTGGATGATTTCCTTCATTATTCAATTGCTGAATGGTTTCTGTCAGCAGATGTTTTTTTTTAATACTTACTGCGTGTTGTTTTTGCTTATTTGTATTTTGGTCAGGCAGTGAGTGACTTATTGACTTGTTTAATTGGTCAGGCAGTGAGTGACCAATTGGATATTCCAGATAAAACTGTCTGAAATATTTCAAATTAGTTGTAGAATATCCGTTCCCAAATTCTTGTATCAGATTTTCTGCAAGATATTTTATTATCTCTTTGCCATACTCAGCAGACTTTTTACCTTTCTGTTCGTCTTCCACAATCATACGCCCTACCAGCCAATTAGAAATAATTTGAGCATAGTTTACCGAGCGAGAAACATAATTTCTCGATTCGGAAATAATGTCCCTTATTTCTAAAAGCAAGTTATTATTTTTTGATTGTCTATTCATTTTTAACTGTCAATTTCTCTAATTTGCAATTCGGCCCAACGAGCAGCAAGGGCTATTTTCCCAAATGCTCTATTGCCATTAAAAAGCTCATTCTGTAATCTATTGGCCATGTGTTTTGTTTCAGGATTTTTCTCGTTTCTGTCGGCAAAACGTTTTAAATAATAGGCTGTATTCCAAACATAACTTAAATCTTTTCCTTCTTTCTTTATTTGATAAAACTCCATTATTTTATGTAACAAGGATGATGGCATTCCATTTAAGCATAATCTCACAAATTCGTCTTTGCATTTTTTCACCTCTATAAATTCCTTTTTCCAAGAAATAGTTTCGCCAAGAAACGAAATTGCATTTTTCTCATCATTATTAAAATGCTTTGATGCTTCCTCTGCTTCACCAGCCAATTCGGCAGCTTTTGCAATTGGGTATTTATTACGAACAATTGCAATTCCTCCCGAAATAGTAATATCACCTCTTCCTATAAATGCTGCAAATTCTGTTCGTATTTCATCCGCAAAGTCAATCAACTTATCCCATCTTCCAACAGCAAAAACATCGTCTCCACCAGAGTAAAGAATATTTACAAAATCTTTGAATTTATCATTTTTACGAATTGTATTTAAATAACCAGAGAAGAATAAATCAAGCTGAAATGACATAGTAGCATAAGCTGCAAAACTTTTATCTTTTTCGTCTAAACCTTTAATAAATATATTTCCTAACCCGTCAACATCCATTCTTAATACACCGAGATAAGTTTCTGTATCTTTATCATCTTCTTTGACTCTTGTTAATTGCTCAAATGTTTTATTATTACCCAATAATTCGGCTTGCTTATTTCCTCCATAAAATTGAAATCCGTAACTCACTGCATTGCCTTTTAGCTTTGCTAACAAAGGATTCGTATTGTTAAACAACATTATCCTACTAACATCAGCAGAGGTAATACTTCTGAAATCAGCATCATCTTTAGTTAATTCTTCTTCGTTAAACATATAATTATCGACTCCAACTGTATTAATATTGGCTTTCGATTTTTTACTTAAATATTTGTTTTCATCATTTGGGTTTCTATATGTTATTATATAGTCAACATCTTTTAGTGCTATTCCTATTTTTGTTTGTTCTTTTACAGCATACGAAAGATATATATTTTCCTCTTTGAGTATTTTATTCGATAAACCAAGTAGATTTTCTTTATCAACATTGCGTTCTTTACTCTCTAATTCTTCACCAGAAACAGAACATATTTTAATATCACCACCTACTTCCTGTTTTTCAAAAAACGCATCATTTAATAGCGATTTGAATTTCTGATTTTTCTGAGTATTTAGTTTTTCTGCAAGACTTCGCCATAAATCGCCAAGATTTTTATTCTCTTTTTCGCCCTCTATCGAAATTTTATTTTCAGTATCTTTTACCAATGAGAATGCTATTGTAGAGAGGTTAACCGAGAGTTTACCTTTGTGTTTTTTCCAAAGTTCCGTTTCTATTTCTTCTTTAATGCTTTTTAAAGCAAGCTTTACCTTTTCCGTATTAGGCAAAATCATATAAAACTTACCTCCTGATGAATAAACAACATGTCCGATAGTAGCTTGAATATCATTGTGTGTTATTATTTTCTGAATTATAGAATCAATTAATAACTGTAAATAAAATGAACGACCTTTTAAACTAACTGCAGCTTTTTGGCTTGCAATATTGTAAATAAATTTCTGAATTCCGGAAACATCGCCGCCAACAAGCATTACAGGATGTACATTTTCGTTCAAACTCAATCTATTATTTGATTTATCAAAAGAAAATTTATCTTCATTGTTATCTGAATAAAACGTGTAAATACTATCGGCAAAAGCAGCAGTTGTTTTTAGATGCTCGAACAAATTTACATTAGCCATATCCATAGTATTTGAAGGGATGCACCATGTATATTTTTTTAGTAAATACAATAAACTCTCGGTAAAACCATCAACGCTGTCGGTAGGCAATTTTTCGAATTCTTCGGCAAATTTACCCCAAAGTTTTTTGTATAGCTCTTCTGAAACACCATCTTCTTTTTTTGCGATATTTTTTGTAAAAATGTCTTCTTTTTTAATGCTCAATATATTTAATCCAAAAGCATTTTTGTGTCCATTAACTTTTTGACCAATATCTCTATTGGAATTTATTTCGTTAAAAACAGAAAATAAAGGAATAGTTTTGTATCGCTCTCTACCCCAAATTATTCCTTTTTCATTTTTAATTTCTTCTTTTTCAAAAGTAGTTTGTTCTCCTCTATCAATACCGGCACTCCACCAATCGCCAATAGTAATAAACGATTGTAATAATGTTTGTGGTTTATGATGATTGCAAGCGAAAGTTGTAATGTTATCAATATTCGGATTTGTATATAAGTTTTCTTTTACGCCTGGAATTTGTTGGAATTTTTTATAAAATCTGCCGAAGAATTCATTTGTCCAAATAACGTGTTGATAGCCAAAACGTCTGTAATCATTTTTAGGGCAAATGTCCTCAGCAATATTTTTTGAATACTGTGATAATTCATTGTACTTGTCGTAAAATCGCTTATCTGCCCGTTGATAAAACTTGCCAATATCATGAAGCAAGGCTCCCAGATAAATTTTTTGTCGTATGTTAATTTCTTTATTCATATTATTTTAGTTTACCATTATTAATTTAGGTCAAAATTTAATTTCGTTTGTTCTATCTCGTTTTTCAATTGCAGAAATTCTAATACCATGGAATCTTTTAGCAAAACACGATAATGTATCCAGGTCAGTTGTGGGCTTATCATTTGATACAAAGGATGGTTTTTTGAAATTATTGCTTCCGAAATTGAAGTCAGATGTTGGCTACGCAGTGCGTAGCCAATTGGATACAGGTAATAAAACTGTCTGCAAAACTTTAGATGTTGTAGACTATAACCTTTATCGAATTCTTTTGTAAGCCTAAGCGACAACTGCATTATCAGGTGTTTTCCGTATTTTGCTTTTCCTTTGCCATTTTGTTTTTCTTCCACTATCATCTTTCCTATCAACCAGT
>JAYENH010000258.1:0-3798 GCA_034721995.1 Bacteroidota bacterium | reverse complement strand
GGAGCATGACGAAAAGAGTATTCCATTAAGATTCATCGGCACCCATAGAGATATCACCGATCGCAAAAAAGCAGAAGATGCCTTACAGCTTCGCGACAACTATCTTTCGGCATTGAATAAGGCAAATGATGTATTGCTTAAAGGCAATTTCGATGAGCAATTAAACGAATTTGTAAAAATAGTTGGAAAGCTCTCACAAGCAAGCCGGACATATATTTTTAAAAACCACAAAAACGAAAAAGGCAATTTGTTACTTAGCCAGCTTGCCGAATATGTTGCCGAAGGTATTAAACCCGAGATTGATAATCCGCAACTGCAAAATTTAAGCTACAATGATTTTTTACCAAGATGGGCTGAAATACTCTCAAAAGGAAATATTATTAATGGTAAAGTTGCCGAATTTCCTGAAACTGAGCGAGAGATTCTCGAACCACAAGAAATTAAAGCAATACTTGTTTTACCCATTTTTGCAGAAGACGAATTTTGGGGATTTATAGGCTTCGATAACTGTAAAAACGATAATGAATGGAGCAAAAGCCAGATAGATTATCTAAAAGCAGCAAGCATAAAATTAGAAAACCGAATTGTTGATATAAGAAACAAGCAAAACCTGAACGAACACTTAAAATTTATTGAATTTACAAACAGCATTGCAGCCGATTTTATCAATATCAAAAGCCACGAAACGAATAAAAAGATTATTAAACTTTTAGAACAAACAGCAAAACATAACTCACTCGAAAGAGCTTATGTGTTTTTACTTTCCGATAATCAGCAGAAACTATTACTTACGCAGGAATGGTGCGACCATAATGTAAAGGCTCATAAAGGTATTTTAGATAATGTTAATACTGCCGATTTCAAAGATTTTGAAACATTGAAAGCAAATAAAAATGTAAGTCTAAACATTTCAGATTTGGAAAATACGCCCGAAAACAAAGCGATGTTGGATATCCTAAATCTTCTGGAAATAAAATCTTTCATCAATCTGCCAATGCTCACTGAAGGGAAATTAATTGGTTATATCGGTTTCGATTCTACAAAAAAAGAGTTTGTTTGGACAGAAAAAATGCTTGATAGTTTTACTGTTTGCAAGGAGATAATTGCCAATGCAATAGAGTTTGAAAAATCGAACTTAGAAATCCGAAAGTTATCACAGTTTGTAAAAACCACCAACGAAGCTGTTGTATTAACAGAGCCGGACGGTACAATAATTTTTGTGAATGATGCTTTGTTGCAATTAGGAAATTGGGAAAATTCTGCAGAGATTCTGCAGAAGTCGATATTCAACTTTACCGATAATAATGGAAGAGAAAAATTACAAAATGAAGCTATTCCTTCATTGTTAAAAGAAGAAAAGTATTTTGGTGAATTTACTATGGTAAAAAAAGATGAATCCACATATCCTGCTGAATTAAGATGTTCAATCATAAAAGATAATTTTGGTAAACCTGAATATCTTGTAGCCATTTTTAATGACATCACCGAACGCAAGAAAACGGAGAAAACCACCAAAGAGCAGGCCAGGCTCTTAGACTTGATTTTTAAACATTCACTCGATAGCATTGTTCTTCTTGACAAAAACTATAATTTTATCCGAGTCAGCGAATCCTACGCCAAAGCCTGTCAAAGGGATTCATCTGAGTTTCCAGGTAACAACCATTTTGAATTTTATCCATCAGATTTCAAAGATGAAGCTGATGAAGCAAAAAAGGAGAAATCCATCTACCAGAACTCTGAGCGACCATTTATATTTCCTGATCATCTGGAATTGGGTGCAACATATTGGGATTTAGGATTGGTGCCCATCTTAGATGAAGACGGGGAAATTGAGTTATTCCTCTTTACCTTGAAAGATGTCACCGAGCGCAAGCAGGCAGAAGAAGCACTAAAAGAAAGTGAAGAAAAATTTCGGGCAATCACAGAATCTGCTATTGATTCAATTTTCATTAAAGATATTAATTTAAAATATATTCATGTTAATCCGGCAATGGAAAATCTTTTTGGGGTATCTGCTTCAAGTTTGATCGGGAAAACGGATATAGATCTTTTTGGAGACGAAATAGGAAAAGAGGTCACTGATTTAGATAAAAAAGTTTTACAGGGAGAAATATTAATTGATGAACATGAAAAAACAGCAAATGGGAAAACATATTCATTTCATGCAATCAAAGCTCCTATGAAAAATTCCGAAGGAAAAATCATCGGTATTTGTGGAATCGCCAGAGATGTTACTGAAAACAAGCAGGCGGAAAAAGAACTCACCAAACTCTCCACCGCAGTAAAACAAAGCCCTTCGGTAATTGCAATAACAGATACTAAAGGAAAGCTCGAATATGTAAATCCCAAATTCACGGAGCTTACCGGATATACTTTTGAAGAAGCGATTGGACTAAATCCCAGAGTCCTGAAATCCGGTGAACAGCCCGATGAGATGTATAAAGAATTATGGAAAACAGTATCAAGAAAAAAAGTGTGGCGTGGCGAATTTCATAATAAAAAGAAAAACGGTGAATTGTTTTGGGAAATGGCTTCGGTTTCACCAATATTTGATGAGAAGGGCAAAATCATCAATTATATTAAAGTGGCAGAGGATATTACCTGGCAAAAACGAAACGAGCAAATTCAAAGTATCATCCATAATATTTCAAATGCTGTTATTACCAGCCACAGCCCGGAAAATTTCTTAGCTTTGGTGAAAAATGAGTTGGGAAAACTTATTGACACCACAAACTTTTTTGTTGCCCTTTATGATGAAAAAACCGACTGCATTTCATTGCTCCTGCATCATGACGAAAAAGACCGTTGGGAGTCTTTCCCGTCCGGAAAATCATTGACCAAATATGTAATAAAAACCGGGAAACCCTTACTTGCCAAAAAAGCCATGATAGAAAAACTTATTAAATCAGGAGAGATAGAGTTGGTTGGCCATCCTGCGGAAGTGTGGCTGGGCGTTCCCTTAAAAAGCAAGAATAAAGTAACCGGCATTTTTGACGTACAAAGTTACGACAACGAAAATGCTTTTGATGAAGCAGACCTGAAGATGCTCGAGATAATCTCACATCAGATTAGCTTATCGCTTGAACGCTTAAAAGCGGAGGAAGACTTAAAGCTTGCCAAAGAAAAAGCCGAAGAAAGCGACCGCCTGAAAAGCGCCTTCCTTACAAACATGAGCCACGAAATACGTACTCCCATGAATGGTATTCTCGGCTTCACCGAATTATTAAAAGAGACGCAACTATCAGGAGATGAAAAAGAACAATACATTCAGCTTATAGAAAAAAGCGGTAACCGAATGCTCAACACGATTAATGATATTATTGATATTTCAAAAATTGAAGCCGGACAGGAAAAAGTAGCAAATTCGGAGGTGTCGGTAAACAGTTTGCTTGATGAACAGTTTAACTTTTTTCAGAGGGAGACAAAATCCAAAGGACTTGAGCTAAATTACAGACCTTCCCTTACCGATAGTGAATCACGCATTATTACAGACCCACACAAACTGGAAGGTATATTGACCAACCTGCTTAAAAATGCCGTTAAATTCACCCAAACGGGCGAAATAACTTTGGGTTGCCGCATAAAAGATAAAGCAGATGGAAAGTTCATTGAATTTTATGTAAAAGACACCGGATGATCTCATCCAGTGGGTCGATGAGAACCTGCCTGCCCAGTATCGCGGCGCCGACATGGCACGCGGCTTTGCCATGCTTTCGCGTGCCGATCTCTTTCTCGGCAGGGTCCAGCTCCGCCAGAACTACCGGATGTGGCGGTATGCAGGCGCGATCATGTCATCAG
>JAYENH010000257.1:0-3799 GCA_034721995.1 Bacteroidota bacterium | reverse complement strand
ATGCCCTGGCACAAGGTCTTGACGAAGGGACCGAATTTGATACCCTCGAAACCAGGATAAAGCAAGTTGCATATCTTGGCCAGAGATTAACTGATTTTGGCATACCTATTCAAATGCCTTATGGTGGCCATGCCATTTTTATTGATGCAAAAAAATTCCTGCCCAATTTGCCAAAAGAACAATATGTTGCACAAACCCTTGCTTTGGAATTATATATCGAATCGGGTGTGCGTGGTGTTGAAATTGGAACACTGTTGGCCGATAGGGATCCTGACACACGCGAAAACCGATATCCCGATTTGGAATTATTGCGCCTTGCAGTCCCGCGCCGTACCTACACAAACAATCATATAGATGTTGTGGCAGTGGCATTAAAAAACGTATTTGACCGACGACACGAAATAACTTCCGGCTATACAATTAAATATGAAGCCCCAATAATGAGGCACTTTACAGTTGAACTGGAAAAGATTTCTTGATTTATTATTGATTATTGTCTATTGATTATTTGGATATACAAAGAAAAGATTTTGATTTTTCTGACTGACAAAAGCCTCATATTTTGAATATGAGGCTTTTTTGGGTGTACGAACAATCAAACTTTTTCCGCACCATTGCAATGTGTGGAGCTTTGGTAAGAAAGTTTGTGGTGATAAGGTACAGAACTCCTGACCTATGGCCAAAATATCAGCCAGTTACGCCGGTTTTTTCGTAAACTGGGATTGTCGCATTTAGGAGATTCAGACTTCCTGGGTTAGAAGGAATTTTTACTGACACAATTTCAAAATATCACTTCAATATATTTGACAATATTAAATAACTTTGCTCATGCCTGACAAAACCTTGTAAACATTACCATATAAGGCATATAAGAAAATTTAAGGAAAAATATAGTTTTTCTTACATGTCCTTATATTTCTTATATGGTTTAAAAATATTAAATGACAATCTTTTCATGCAAGCAGTTTAGGGTCATTTTTGTTTTCCTGTTTCTTTTTAATCGATTTATTTATATATTTCATTTTGTGGTAATTAGAAATATAAGGTCGGGAAATCTCGTGGAAATATTTGTTTACGATGGGGCTGTTTTTTTCATTACTGACAAAATAATAACACCTGGTTTATGCGACAATTTAGTTTATGATAGGTCAGGAGTTCTGTTATTATTTTTATGTGTCGTATTATCAGTAGCTTATAAAATAATGGATACAATTCAATATGGCGGCTTTGTGTAACTTTGTGTTTTAGAGTCTTTGTGGCTGAAATCGTAATTGCTACTAAACCACAAAGGCACAAAAAATTCACAAAGATTGTAATCGTCATATTTTATATTAGTCATATTAATCTTAATAGTCTGATAAACATAAATATATACCAAGAATTCAAAAATTATCATGGCCTATAAATTCGCTGATAGTTATCGGAATTACTTTTGCAAATGACTGACTTGCAAGTTGAACAGAACGCAGTTATTGTCGTTTTTTTGAGGAGACTATTTAATCATTTAGCAAATTATCCCTGAACCTTTGAATTCAGAACCCACAAACCCTGTTAAAGATCATTCTTTATTATTCAGAAAAAGCTTTTAGATTTGTAGAAAAATAATTTATTAGTAATAACATAAATAAAATTGATATTATGAGAAAACATATTTTTAATGCCGGACCTTGCGTTTTATCCGACCCTGCCCGTGAAAACACAGCAAAAGCTATTCTTGATCTTGATGGGAGCGGACAATCTATTATGGAAGTATCGCATCGAGGCAAAGAGTTTATCGCCATTTTTGACGAAACTGTTGCCCTGTTTAAAGAAGTTATGGATATCCCTGAAGGTTATTCGGTACTTTTCATGGGAGGAGGGGCAAGCACACAATTTGCAATGATCCCTTTCAATTTCCTGAAAACAAAAGCTTTTTATCTTGATACAGGAACATGGTCGACAAAAGCTTTAAAAGAAGCAAAACTATTTGGTGAAGTTGAGGTTGTAAGCTCGAAAGATAAAGGTTATAGTTTCATCCCAAAAGGATACAATGTTCCTGCCGACATCGACTATTTCCATATCACCACCAACAACACAATAAAAGGAACCGAGATACACGAAGATTACGATTGTAAAGTTCCTTTGTTTGCCGATATGTCGTCCGATATTTTAAGCCGCCCTGTTGATGTTGCAAAATACGACATGATTTATGGCGGTGCCCAGAAAAACCTCGGGCCTGCCGGTGTTACATTTGTTATTATCAAAGATGCACTTTTAGATAAAGTTGTTGACCGTACCATTCCTACAATGTTGAAATATTCTACACAAATTGAAAACGGTTCGATGTTTAATACCCCTCCTGTTTTACCAATTTTTGTAGTTCGCGAAACACTTAGATGGGTTAAAAGCCTGGGAGGTGTTGCCGAAATGTATAAATTGAACAAAGCCAAGGCAGACCTGCTTTACAATGCTATTGACCAAAGCAATATGTTTGTTGGCACTGTTGAAAAAGAAGACCGTTCGCTCATGAATATATGTTTTGTGATGGAAGAAAAATACAAAGAACTGGAAGCTGACTTTGTGAAATTTGCAGGAACGAAAAACTGTGTAGGTATTAAAGGACATCGCTCGGTTGGCGGATTCCGTGCTTCGTGCTACAATGCACTTTCGATCGAGAGCGTTCAGGTACTTGTTGATGCTATGGAAGAATTTGAAAAAACAAACGCATAAAACCTAAAATATTATGACAAAAGTATTAGTTGCTACTGAAAAACCTTTTGCGCCTGCCGCCGTCGATAGCATTCGCAAAGTTGTTGAAGCTGCCGGTTACGAACTGGCCCTGCTCGAAAAATATACCAGTGTTGAAGAATTGAAAAAAGCTGTTTCGGATGCCGATGCAATGATTATCCGCAGCGATAAAGCCACACGCGAAGTAATCGCAAGTGCCACAAAACTTAAGATTATTGTACGCGCCGGGGCCGGCTACGACAACATCGACCTGGAAGCTGCCACCGAAAAAGGTGTTGTGGCCATGAACACTCCCGGGCAAAACTCAAACGCCGTTGCCGAACTTGCGCTTGGCATGATGGTTTACCTTGCCCGAAACGGATACAACGGCAAAGCCGGTACAGAGCTAAAGGGCAAAACCCTCGGCATACATGCCTATGGCCATGTTGGCAAATTAGTTGCCGGAATTGCAAAAGGGTTTGGCATGAAGATTTGTGCTTTCGATCCATTTATTTCAAAAGAAGAAATTGAAAAAGATGGAGTTAAAGCCCTCGATTCTGCCGAAGAACTTTATAAAACATGTCAGTATGTTTCGCTGCACATTCCGTCGAACGAAAAAACCAAAGGCTCGATTAATTATGATTTAATGATGTCGATGCCGAAAAATGCCTGCATAGTAAACACTGCACGCAAAGAGGTTGTTTGCGAAGAAAGCTTGTTGAAAGCTTATGCCGACCGTGCCGATTTCAGTTATATCTCTGACATTGCCCCTGTTTGCAAAGACGAAATTGCTGAAAAATACGAAGGCCGTTATTTCTTTACACCAAAGAAAATGGGTGCCCAAACAGCCGAAGCAAACATTAATGCAGGTATTGCCGGAGCAAACCAAATTGTAAATTTCCTCGAAAAAGGAGATACCACTTTTAAAGTGAACTAATTCGATTGATAATTTATAATTGATAATTTATAATTGATTAATTATTATTGAATTTAAATTAACCCCCAATCAGAATTTATTTTGATTGGGGGTTATTTTTTTACTAAAATAATTTCACTAACTTTACTGCAAATTAAAAAGACATGCCATGAAAAA
>JAYENH010000256.1:0-3810 GCA_034721995.1 Bacteroidota bacterium | reverse complement strand
AAATTGCCGTTTGATTTTAAATTTCCCGTTAGGAAAAAAGTACCCTTATTGGGGTTCGGATAGATTTGGATATTTGGGTTTTCTCCAATTTCTTCAATATCGAAAGTGAAAATTTGAAGGAAAGAAGTATCCGCGCCGCACTGGTTTGTCGAAATTAAAGTCGCGATGTACCACATATTTTGGTTAAGCACAGGATAATCGTGTTCGGGGTTGGTTTGGTAGGAGAGGGGAGAGCCATCGCCAAAATTCCATGTATACCAATAGGAGTTTTGCGATTGGTTTGTAAACTGGACGTGGTTGAATGCCTCGAAAAAGTTAAAATTTGCGATTGCTTCTTCCTGGTCTGTAACCCAAACAGAGTCGATGCTTACACAACCCACTGTATCTGTAAGGGTCAAGGTGTACAAGCCCACAGAATCGATCAGGGCGTAATCGTTGTTGTAGCCATGGCTCCACTGGTAATCATAAAAAGGCTCGTCACCGCCGTCGAGGAACAGGTTTTGGCCGGGGCATTTTGTTGTGTCGGAGGGGAGGATGCCTATTGGTAGAGGTAATGGAGATAACACTATTTCAACAGTATCTTCCACTGTACAATTCGCCGATGACACTGTAACAAAAAAAGTATCCGTTAGGTTTGTTGATAAAATGTTTGTAGTATTTCCATTTTCCCATAGATACGAAAACAGCGAATCGCAAAGTGTCCAGACAGTATCGCCTTCACATACCTCTGGTTCATAAAACATATCAAATTCCATGTTCTCAAAAGAAACTGCCACACTGTCTTCCAATTCGCAAAATTCGGTAGAAACGGTAACATAATAATTCCCGGCTTGCTCAACTGTTATCTGATTATTGGTATCTCCATTACCCCAAAGATATTCATAACCCCCCGGTATTTGAAGTAGTTCTGTGCTATAAGGACAAATTTCAATGTCTGGCCCTAAGTCAATAGTGGCGATGGTTTCATCAAAGTATAAATGAAAGTTTATTATTTCGACTCCTAAGGGAGTTTGTAACTGGCCAGTGTATGTCCCTTCATCAATGGGAACATAAGTAACTTGATTTCCCGAGTCTATTAAATTTTGGCTTGGGTCGTACCAACTTAATTGATTCGGCTTGAATTGAAAAGAAGTGCTGTTAGAAACAAAAGCTGTGTTATTGTATGATTGATCATACAAATAGGCAATTGTGCCCAAATCATTTTGAATGCCACTTACTCCATTTCCACTATTCCAAACAGGATTAGCATTTACATTTAGGTGATTTATTAGGATTGTATTTGATGACTCTTTCAGAACGATTTGAAATGAACTAAGTGTACCATTAATCAAATAAAATAAAGGGATATTAATAAAACTTACGACTAACTTCCGATTTGGAGCTATGCCTGTTGTGTAATATTTTATTTCACCCCCCTGGCTTAAATCCCAATCGCGGTAGGCAGCCATAACACAACAACGTGGTCTTGAAGGATCGGGGTTTGGGATTGGCTGAGTTACCCAGGGATCATAGAAAGGATCGCTCAGTGCTTGAAAACTAATCCATCCGTTCGAGCCTACATAAAATTCAGTATAAGTCTCACCAAAAAAATTGAAACCAAATTCTATCGGGAGAGGCCCGGAATAAGTATTGTCTATAATAATCCCAGGAACAACATTCCCAAAAGTGGTATCCTCAAATACAAAAGGAACTGTATCAACATCGTAGTATGACTCGTTGCCAAGAGGGTTTGTTGTAAAAAAGTTTGCTGATAATTGAATCAAATCACCAGGGCAGTTAACAAGGATCATTGTGTCGCTAATAGCGTATATGTTTGGTTGATAGCCAACCTCGACATACGTTGTGTCGATACATTGAAAATTGTCCATTACCGAAAGGAGATATGTTCCGGGACTTAGGTTCCAGATGGTATTCTGAAAGCCGGGATTAAATATTTGCAGACCCGACTGGCTCTGAACCTGTGCAAATACAAATTGAGTTGGTGGGAAAAAATTTACTTCAATACTTCCATAAGGGTCAATGTAGCTTGCGTTTGTAACAATCACATTGTAATTTACAGAGTATTCGTATTCGAGATAAATGGAATCGATTATAGTACTGTTGCAAGCATCATGTATTGTTACATAATGGGTCCCGGGCTGCAAACTATCAACTGTTGCAGTTGTGTCGCCATTCGACCATAAAAATGAGTAGGGGGAAATTCCGCCACTAACAGAACAAATTGCCGAGCCGTTATCCATATTATGGCAATCGGTAATATTATCTGCAAAAATTTCGGAACTTAAAATACCAGGTTCGGACAAATCGAAATTCCAAACCGAATTACATGAACTGTTATCTGTTACGGTGAGAAAATACTCACCATACGCTAAATCAAAAATGTCCTCTGTTGTTGAGCCTTCCGACCAATCGAAAGTAAAAGGGGAAATCCCCGACAAAACAGTGATGTCTATATTTCCCGGAAGGCTGTCGCATTGGTTGACGAAAATGCTATGGCCGATTTCAATAAACGAGATTGAATCTATTGCTATACCGAAACCCTCGTAAAATTCGCAGCCATAACTATCGGCAAGGTATATTGAATAATTGCCGGGAGCAGATATTGCTATTTGTTGATCGACTGTGTTGCCATTCGACCAGGATATTTGAACTGGCCCGTTTGCGTTGACAATAGAGATTTCCGCAAATCCCGGTGTGCAGCCAATATCCTGATAAGTTAATGAAACATCAAGTGGGCTTGGGTTGAAATTGATAATACTGTCGGTGGCCTGGCATCCATTGGTATCGGTAATGGTAAGGTAATAGTTGCCAGCCACAATAGAATCCAATTGATTTGTAGTTGCACCAGTGCCCCAGGAAAAAGTGTAGGGCGAAGTTCCAAAATCTGCCCAGGCCTGCAAATGCCCCAACGAATCGCTGCATAAAGAATAAGCAGAAATTCCATGATTAAAAGGATTTGGAGAATTTACTTCGATATCAGAAGATGCTGAACAACCAAAAATATCGGTTACAGTTAAATAAAAGTGGCCGTTGTCAGGGTTTAAAACAGATTGGTTTGTCGATCCTATATTCCAGTTAAAACTATAGGGTGGATACCCACCACTGACACTGGTCCAAATTGAATTTGGGTTACAGGTGTCAGGATAAAGTTCTAAAGTTGGTTCTATCAAGGTGGAATGGTTTACCAAAACACTATCGGTAATTGTAAAGCCATCGCTGTGTGTAATTGTAACCGAACAGTATTGCGAAAAGCCCCCTGCCTGTGCAAGCACCATATTGTTTGTTGTGCTTCCGTTGCTCCATAGATAGGAAATCATAGAATCGACGGCATTTGCCGAAGCTTCAATATATACCAGCCCGTTGTTGCAGTTCTGGATAATTTCCGGTTCAATTCCTCCAATTAGTGAGTAGATATCAAAAATATCAGCATTGATAAATTTGTTGTTGAAAGGGCAGGGGAAACCTGTTTGGATCAATAAGTTTTCGGTGCCCTCGGCCAAACTGTCGGCAAAAACAATTATGGGAAAAGAAATGGACATGAACCCGGGCGGAATTAGCACAGTATCAGGTAATGCGGCGTAATCGACTGTGGAGAGTGCCGACCCGGAGTAATTCATAATAAGTTCAAGGCTATCGTTTAGATTTGTAGAATCGAGCTTTTCAACAATCAGGTTGGCAGGGTATCCCTCAAACAATTGATTGTTTAAACCATAGGCCGATTCGATTGAAAAGGAAAAGCTGTTCAAGTTTATGCCGGTTTGTTTTGCACGAAATAATACACCACTATCTATTGAGCTGTCTCCTGCATCG
>JAYENH010000255.1:0-3812 GCA_034721995.1 Bacteroidota bacterium | reverse complement strand
TTTAAAAATGTAAAGCCAAATTGTCCCTTGTAATTCTTATGGCTGTTGTACTTCCATCGGTTCATCACGTGTACCTGTGTGCTCAACGGAAGGTCGATAAAGCCATCTTCGTTCATGTCGTGTTTAACATTATTGTGACCGCCCGAAAACAGGAGCATTGTATTCCAACTTTCGCTAACTTTGCGTGCAGTTGTAATATTAGCCTCCATTCTTCCCAGATGGTTCTCGTATAAGTTTACATGCAAAGCATCGGTATTTTCCGGTTTTTTATATTCGACATTAATTTGTCCCGAAACAGATTCGAAACCATCGATAACCGATGAAGTGCCTTTTGATACCTGTATCGACTCCATCCATGTTCCGGGGATGTAGCTGATGCCAAAATTCGAAGCCAGGCCTCTAACTGCAGGCTTTTTTTCAATAAGTATCTGACTGTATTTTCCTGCCAGCCCCAGCATTTTTATTTGTTTTGCGCCACTAACCGCATCGGCATATCCAACATCGACGGTAGCTGTATTTTCAAAACTCTCGGCCAGGTTACAACAAGGCAGTTTTAGCAATCCCGCCTCTGTAACTGTTTCGGTTTGAATAGCCGTTATCTTTGAGAGATAATTTCCTTTTTGCCGATTAAAAACTGTAACTTCATCAATTTGTTCGTTTCCTTTTAGCTGGATATTCAAATAGGCTTGACTATCAGAAATAGCAATCGTATCGCTATTGTACCCGATGTAACTAACAATAAGTCTGGCCTTAGTGCCGGTCGGTTTTTCTAATTTGAAGTATCCTTCTTCGTTACTTGTAGTACCCTTTGTTGTTCCCTGCCAGTAAATATTGACTCCTAAAACAGGGAAGCTATTCTCTTCTGATGAAACATCTGTTGCTGTTATTTTTCCTTCGATATATTTATTTTGTGCCGACAGATTCCCAATAGAAATCAGCATTATCAGCATTATCCATATTCTTTTCATTTTGATTTTTTTTAAATGAATATTAAATTTGATTTGCTATAGTTTGGTCTGATGATTTCAAGCACAATTTTACAGGCTTGATTAACTATAGCAAAACTATACACTTTGTCAAAAAATCAAGAATCAACAACGAAAACAACTAATTTCAATACGAATGGGTATGGAATTTAATATTGGAGGCGAATTATCTGAAAAGTCAGATTTTAATGTCTTAAAAAATAACTGATCATAAAAAGTATTTAATAAAGTAAAAGTGTAATTTTGAGGGATAAATATCTTCTTAACCCCTTTTTCTGAAAAGAATATTTCGCTGAGTTGAATAAAAGAGGATTCATTATAACAGCAATCTTCAGATTCGAACCAATAATTATTATGTCCGGTGTTTTGGCGGGGATACAACATACAACACTGGCTTTCAACTTTGTTGTCAAAACAATGTTCATATTCCGAAAATGATTCCTTTTGTGTGCACGAATTGTGCTTTTCTTCAGTACTTGTGCTATTGCAACATGGTTCGGCAGAGATGAAAAAAGCAGACGAGTAATGTCTGTTTCCCGAAAAATGCTTGTTTACAAGTAATCCTGAGCTTGCAATTAGCAAGCATAAAGCAATAATTATATTTCCTGTTTTTTGTAACACAAACATTAATTTTTGATGCAAAACTATAAAAGCAAACAAGCCCACATCAATTATGTTTTGTTCATTAACAAGCTGTTAACAAAATTTAGTATCCATACAACTTTTTTGCTTTTATGGTATTCGAAATGTATTTTGGTACAAGGTTTTCCCAGCCTTCTTCTTTATTACAAATTCCATTGAGAACCGATTGCGAGCGGATATGAAGGCGTTCTTTTTTTACGTTCGGAACATCAAGGATTTTCCTGTTTTGTAAAAGATGTTTGTAAAGATATTCTATCTTTTCGGGCACTTTAATATTTGCAGAAGTTTTTATCTGACCATTTTCGCCATCGCGGGTAGGGTAGAGGTAAAGTTTCATTTTTTCGGGAAACAATTTTCCAAAGGCTTCCAATATCCCACCGGTTAGTGATTTATAAAATTGCTCGTCCATAACTTTTCTGAAAGTAAGCACGCCAATTATAATTCGCAGGTTCTTAAATCTGTACGCCGACAGATGATCGACCAATTTATAGAATTCTTTAAAATTTGTAATCATCACATTCTGGCCAATGTCATTTAACTGATCGACACGAGCAAGGAAATCGCGCTCATCGAATTCGCCACTTTCAAGTAAATTATTCAGGGTAATTTCGCAGAAGGCAAAAGTGGTTTCCTTGGTATAATCCTCATCTTTTTTGAAAAGCCCAAAACTTGTTTTTAACATGTCGTAGCCCACATAAGTAATTGGCCGAAAACTTCCGCGTAATACGAGTATGTTCTTTTTATATAGCATATCGGCCGGTTGGTGTACCTTTCCATAGCGGTCGAACAAAGTTGCCGGGGTCATCCCGTTTTTCACTAACTGCACACTCAACAAACGGTTGTCGACATAGCCCAGTTCTTTCCCTTTCATTTCAATCATGTTTACCTCAATTTGTGCAGGCGAGAGGTTATCCATCAACGATTGTAAAAAAGTGTTGGGTGTTTCGTAATGATAAAAACAGGCAAAAATTAAATTCACCCCAAGTACCCCAAGGGTTTTTTGTTGGAGCAGGTTTTCGTTTTCCAGTAGTTTAACATGAAGTACTACTGAGTTTGGTTCAGACATCGGGTTTAATTGAAATTTCATTCCAATCCAACCATGACTAACATTATTCTTTCTGAAATTAAGTGTGGTAACTGTATTAGCAAAAGCAAAAAAGCAGGTGTTTTTACCTCGTTTTTTTGCCAGTATTTCGGCAACACTATCGAATTCGAAGTCGAGCATCTGCTCCAAACGTTCTTTGCTCACGTAACGCTTCGATGGGCTTTTGCCATAAATCTCGTCGCTAAACGACATATCGTAAGCCGAAATAGTACGCGCAATTGTTCCTGATGCCCCACCTGCCTGAAAAAAAGTGCGGGCTACTTCCTGCCCTCCGCCAATTTCAGCAAAACTTCCATAAACAACAGGGTTCAGGTTCAACCTAAGTGCTTTACGATGTGTTGTTAATATTTCTCTTTCCATTCTGATAATATTAATCTCAGGAATTTTTTATGCTTAAACTTTTTATACAACATACAGACATTGAATAAGGTTTAGTGTTTCCCGGTTTTTGTTTTTCCTGAAATTGAATAGAATAACAATTCTTAGTAAAACCCGTAGCAAAATTGAATTGGAAGGAAGTATTTTTGTGATTCGGAATCCCACGCAAAGACTGCAAAACAAAAGAAACGCAAAAAACGCAAAGTTTATAAGATAAACACTTTGCGTTTTTTCCGATAATGTTAGCGGAGGAGGGCTTTTACTTTCGCCTTTTTACTTTCGCCTTCTACACTTCCTCTTTCTCAATCCTAATCCTTGCATCAACAGCAATAACCTGATCGCCTTTTCCGAGTAATGGGTTGAGGTCCATTTCGAAAATTTCGGGCGCAACTTCAACAAGGGCGGAAATGCGTGTAAGAATGTCAGCAAATTTGTTTTCGTTAATGCGTTCCTGTCCGCGTGCCCCGGCTAAAATTCCATAGCCTTGCAAATTGCGGATCATCGATAAGGATTCGTCTTTTGCAAGAGGGACAAGGCCTGTTTTCACATCCTTCATTATTTCTATAAAAATACCTCCTAAACCGCAAAGTATTGTATGCCCGAATTTATCTTCGCGTTTTGCTCCTGCAGTTAATTCTGTTCCCGATAGCATAGGTTGAATAAGTATAGATGTTGTGTCAGGAATTTTTATCATCCTGTCG
>JAYENH010000254.1:0-3813 GCA_034721995.1 Bacteroidota bacterium | reverse complement strand
AAACAGGTACAAAACCTTCGATTGGTAAAAATTTAGTTTAGGCTTTGTTTTCATGCAATCACTATTTTGAAATAGGAATAGCCATAAACTCCGTTTGAAATATTATTTAGGATTATATAATATTCATCAGATAAAAGAATGGAATTTTTAATAAATATGGCAAATTGCGTAACATCTCGGGCATTTTAAATTATTGATATTGTGTTCTTCAATTCCTGTTCGATTCGCGATACCATGTAAAAAGGTAAATTAATGAGTGTAAAGCTTTTTCCTTTTATTGTTTTTACCCGTTCGACTGATTTTTTCCCTGACCAAACACGCACAGCAAATTCATGTCCCGCTTCGTCCATAAATTGATGGAGGGAGCGGAGCTTACCTATCGAACCGGATTTTACTTCAACAGGGATCAATATATCAGCAAAAGGAAAAACATAATCGACCTCGGCACTTGAACTGCTTTTTTCGCGGGTCCAAAAATATAAAGCAGAGGAAACAGAATAATTTTCTGCCAATAATTCCTGGCCAACAATATGTTCTGCAATTTTCACCCGAAAATTTTCATCCAGGTTTTTCGACCCAATCAGGTCTACAAATAATCTTGCGCTATGGTTTATAAGCCCGGTGTCCAATAAATGTAAACGGGGTTTTTTCCTGAGATTCGGTTGCAATGGCAAGCGGGTATTGGTCAGGGGATACACCAACTTCATTAACATTGTTTTTTGGAGCAGGGTAAATGCCTCTTTCATTTCGCGCGATCGGTATTGCGACTGTCCAAAACGCTCGAAAGTAAGCCTGTTACATGATTCATGAAAAGCATGTTGCATAATATGCCTCACATATTCCATCATGCCGGGGTTTGCATATTTCTCAACATCTTCGGAATAGCCCTCAAGCAAATCGGCATATATGGCGAACAAAGCGGTGATATCCTTATGTTTTGCATAAGTTGCCACTATCCGGGGCATACCTCCAATATAGGTGTAGTTGTTAAAAGCCTGCATCAAAAGATTGTGGGCATACGCAGGAATTTCTTCAGCGGCATAAATTTCCAGCAATTGCTTTTCTTCTGTAGCAATAAGATATTCGGTAAACGAACATGGCCGGAGCAGCATAAATTCCACACGTCCTACCGGGAAGGAGATATTTCGTAAAATTATTGATTCGAGTAAAGACCCGGCAGCAATTACATATAGCTCGTTTGCATCTTCGTAAAAGTAGCGGAGCAGGGCCATAGTTTTGGGCGAGTTTTGTATTTCATCAATAAAAATCAAAGTCCTTTTGCCTGTCCTGCTTTTTTTTGCTGATATAAAAAGGGTGATAAGCATTTCCTCAAAAGGGATCTCATTTTCGATAAGGGCACGGGTTTCCGGTTTTTCAAGGTTGAGATAAATGTACTGATCGAATTCTTTGGCAAACAAATTTACCACAGTGGTTTTTCCTACCTGACGTGCTCCACGCAATACCAAAGGCCGCCTATCGGGTTTCTTTGTCCATTGCCTTAGTTTAAGAATGATTTGTCTTTGAAACATAATTTTGTTTTAATCAGACAAATATACAACATATTGTAATAGAATAAGGGTTAATTTCAAGAAATCTTGTAATAGAATGAGGGTTGTTTTTAAGAAATCTTGTAATAGAATGAGGGTAAATTTATACAATCTTGTAATAGAATGAGGGTTGTTTCAATTTCTTATCATCAATTTCTTCCTAAAACTAAATTCCACTGACACTAATTCAATAATATAAATTCCTTGCTTCAGCATCGAAACATCAATGACACTGGCAGTATTTTTTTCCAGCAATACCAGTTGCCCTAACTGGTTATAAATCTTTATTTCTTTTATTGATGACATATTATTGCCGGAGATATAAATCTCGCTTTTTGCAGGGTTGGGGTAAATGTTAATTTCTGACCCAATATAAATTTCTGAAACACCAATTGCTGCACAGGCACTGTCTACCTGGGCGGAGTCGTTACAGCCCGGGGCATTATTATAAATATAGACATTGCCATTGACACCGGCCAGGTAGCCGCAAACGCTATTGACCTCGCAGGTAGATAACATATCGTTGTTACTGATTATCAGATATAAAATTGTTGAAGGGTCGATATTTTCTATGCCGGAAAGACTGGTAAGTGAGTCGACGTTATTTATCCTTATTGTACCATTTATGGAAGTTAAACTTTGCAATCCGGTAATGTCTTTTAACGATGGACTTGAACAAATATTCAGACCTCCATTAATATGGGAAAGATTTGAAAGTCCATTAAGGTTACCAAGATGATAGTTATCTTCGATAGATAATGTGCTATCAATAGATGCTAAATTGTTTATGCCATCTATGTTTTCAAGGGTATAGTTATAATAGAATAGAAGACTACCACCAATGTTTGTTAAGCTACCTGCCCCTGTTAACGAGGTAAGTCCGTGGTTATTGAGTATTGTGAAATCGCCACCAATAGATGATAAATTGTCAAGGCCCGAAAGATTTGCCATTTGGTGGTTTGCTATTAACTCAACGTCGGAACCAATCAATGTTAGATTATCGAGTCCGTGAAAACTTTGAAGTTCCGTATTGTTCTTGATAATCATCTCATCATCGATTGTTGTTAAATTATCAAGACCAGATAGATTTGTCATTTGCAAATTCCCTTCAACCCTTAGTTGACCATGTAAGTTGGTTAGACTATCAAGCCCGGAAAAATTGAGAAGCGAATCGTTGTACATCAGGCTCAGGTACTGGAGAGAGGTTATTTCATCTAAGCCTGTCAGGCTTTGCAGGCTATTGTTACTACATATCCCAATTGAATTATTGAAATTTGACAAAGCCTTTAAACTTGCAATTGACACTAAGGCTTCGTTCTGAAAGATACTCAAATTCCCGTTGAGTACCTGTAGACTGTCAAGGCCAAGCAAATCGATTACTTTATTGTTGTTTCTCATAATAAAGTCCCCTTCAATTGTGTGAAGGCTGTCTAATCCTTCCAGGCTAATTAAGTTCGGGTTTCCTGCAAGGTATTCACCAACCTCCAGGTTTCCTTTAATTGTGCTTACTTGCCCCAGACCGAGCAAATTGGAAATATCTGCTCCTGCAATTCTTACATCCCCTTCAAGAATATTACAATTTGGATAATAGGTTTGAAAACTATCGATATCGCTTTGCGATAAAAAATAATAATTGCCATAAGGAAGGCAGGGCATTGTGATAGCACATGAGTTTGCCACCTCCGAAGGATTGTTGCACCCTATTGCATTTTGATAAATATCTACTATGCCATTGGGTGCAATCAGATAGTTACAAATGCTTTGTGCAGCACAATCCGATAAAACGGGATTCTTGTAAATCTCTAAATTTTGAATTGGGGCAAGATTTATATTATCCAGGCCATCTAAACTTAAAAGGGAATTATTTGCTGTTATAATAATGGAACCACCTATCGATGAAATGTTTTCGAGTGCTAAAATATCTTCCAACTGGTTGTTATTCCGAATCAATAAATCTCCCCCAATATATTCAAGGCTGTCGAGCCCTGACAAATTTGTCAGGCTATAAGAAACAATTTCAAGGAAACCCCCAACATATTTTATGTTATTGAGTCCGTTCAGACTTGTTAAAAAATGAGACCCATCAATCGATAAGTATTCGCTGACAGAGTCGATATTATGCAAACCTGCCAATGAATTCAGCGAGATATTATATATAATGTGAATGAATGTGCCAATATTTGTCAGACTATCCAACTCATCGAAATTTTCCAGAAATCCGTTTGAATGAACGTAAAGACCGCCACCAATTGTTTTTAGTTTTTCC
>JAYENH010000253.1:0-3816 GCA_034721995.1 Bacteroidota bacterium | reverse complement strand
ACATTCAAATCTGAGTTGATCATTTTAAAATAAAGAGGTTCGCCTGTGTATGTAGAAAACATAATGTGATAATGTACAATGACAAATTTTTTGTCAGATGTAAGGCTAAATTTGAAACCGGCCTCATGATCGACAATCAAGGCCATAAATGTAAGCATTTGAGGTTCGCCTTTAGTAATACCGTCTTCGTCAATATGCATCATATACAAACTAGAAATCTTTTTCATCTGATCGTGAACAGTTACAAACAGGATGAGTTTTCCATCAATGAAATACAAGTTTTCGAAATTCGATTTTTTCGAATGAATTTTAGGCATTTCCAATTTATAAGATGATTCAATGCCCATAGTTAATTTTGAGATACTTTCGAGCCAGATATTACTTTTACCAAGCTCTTTTGTTTTCTCTTTTTTAATGATGAAAATTTTTTCGTCATCTTGGCCAACGATTCTATCATACTGGTAGTCCCTGTCAATATCGAACTTGGCACCCCATTCAATTTCAGGGGTTTGCGCAAAAAGAGAACCGGAAAGGAATCCGGCTAAGATGGATAAAAAAACAATTGCTTTTCTCATATTATTCATTTTTTTCGATGTTTTTCAATTTTACTAAATTATTAATTTTCAAGTTAAATTGTTTGTAATAAAACAATATTTTTAAAATATTTATTGTCAAAAACTGTACGATACTGATAATTACAATGTTAAGTTTTGTTAAATTATCATAATCATTTTCAAGGGCTGGGTTTACAGCAATCCTCAAACAATAATTTTGGCATCAAAGATAAAAAAAACGTTGATGAATGGTTTATAAAGATTTTTTTTCGTGTTAACAGGAAACAACATGTTCTTCATGTCAAACTTAAAGATTAAAAACCTCTTTCGCATTTTTCGATGTAATCTCTGCCACCTGGTCAAATTCAATTTCTAAAATCTCAGCAATGAAGTTTGCAATTATTGTAATATAAGAGCTTTCGTTGCGTTTGCCCCGGTGTGGAACAGGTGTCAGATATGGTGAGTCGGTCTCCAGTACTAAATGATCGATACCCAGTTTTTTGATTGTTTTATCCAGTCCGGCGTTTTTGTATGTTACAACACCACCTACTCCAAGTTTAAAACCCATTGCAATGGCTTTTCTGCCCAAATCCTCGTTTCCTGAAAAAGCATGGAATACCCCATTGTATTTTCCATTATAGTTTTCTTCGAGAACCTGAAAAACTTCGGGAAAAGAATTTCGCGAATGGATAATAAAAGGCAATCCGAGAGTTTTTGCTAACTGGATTTGTCGGGCAAAAACAATTTTTTGCTCTTTCTCATAGGTTTTATCCCAATACAGGTCGATGCCAATTTCCCCAACTGCAATGAAATTTCTTTTATTAAACCAATCTTCAACCCATCGAAGTTCTGTTTCCCAGTTTTTTTTTACCGAACCAGGGTGCAGACCCATCATCGGAAAACAGGTTTTGGGATATTTTGCCGAAAGAAATAGCATGTCATCTACCGAGGTTCTGTCGATGTTAGGCAACAATATTTTTTCAACACCGGCTGCTAAAGCTCTGCTAACAACTTCGTCTCTGTCTGAATTGAAATTGTCAAGATATATATGAGAATGTGTATCTATCAACATAATTAGTTAAGCTTTTCCTTTTGCAAGTTCCGACAAACTTTTTATTAACAACTTCTTTTCGGTATTATTTAAAATTGCTAAACTGACCGAGGGATACTTAGCAGTACCGTTTTTGGTTTTTTGGATGAGGGTAATATCTTCGCGCATCCCATAAAAAACAGATTTCGTTTCATATCCCATAAAAGTCTGTTTCGGAATTTCAATTGAGTGGTGGTCGAGGGTCGATGGTACAAGATTGAAATATCTGAGGATGATTTTGTCCCCATCATCATCATATAGAATATATGTGAACTTTTTGATCATATAATAAATGTACACAATAACTCCGGCAACTAAAACTGCAATTGGGATTTCTTTTTGTTTTACAAAATCAGTAAGGAATAAAATGGCTACCAAAATTATTGTAAGAAATGCAAATACAAGAAAGCGCGATTTTATAGAATTAGCCTTTTGCTTGGTATTTAGTTTCATAATTGTTTTTTTTAGATTTTAGAACAAAGAAACAGATATTGAGACAAGTGGACAAAGTTTTTTTTATTTACCATTTATCTTCGTCATAATAAATTATAAAAGTAGATATTTTTATATTGGCGATAGTTTCTGTTTTGTCGATAACATTTTTGGGTTGGTTAATATTGTTTGGCATAAAAACAAGGTAAACACCCTCTGGCAATCCTAACGAATTACAATAATATGCCAGTTGTTCTTTCCCTTCCAGAAACTGGTTTTCGTAATAATAAATTTTTGTTTCGATAAGATATTCATCGCCATGAATGTTGATAATAAGATCGCTTTTGCCGAGGCCTGTATTTGCTTCGCGGTAGCTTTTGGCTTTTGTCATTTGTAGAAATGCCTGGATATAAGTTTCGAAACTATAAACCAAAGCCGCTTCTTTTATCGATTTGTAATTCCCTTGTTCATCTTTTTCGCGGAAACCATTAAATCCTCTTCGCTTTACATATTCTTTATAGCCGTAAATAAGTTTGCCAATTTCTAACTCATTATTTTCTGTAAATAAATCTTTTAGTATTATACTTCGTAGAATCGAAGATTTTTCGCCATTGGAGTATGGATAGAAAGCATCATATAATCGTTTCTTGTAAAATGGAACCCAAAAAGTAACATAATCATCTTCGTCCTTTCGTATCAAACCATTAGTATGTAGCAGTTTTATACTTTCTCTATCTATTTTAAAAGGTATTTTGTTTTCGGTGAACAACAATGTTTCAACAAAACTTCGATATTCGTTTGCTTTATTAAGGATATTTGCAAAGTTTTTATCAATAGCCTCGTTTAAATACCACTTTTCAACTTTCAAATAATCATCATAAGTAATTTCCTTTTTATCGGGATAATCCTCGACAAGTTTTTTTGCAAACCCGTTTACAAGTCCGGGTTGATTTGCTGTGATTTCTGCTATTTTGTGTTTTACCTTTTTGTTGAATATTTGCTTTGTTTCTTTTTCGTGTTGCAAGAAAAGCTCAAATGTTTCTTCATTGGTAAAGTATGGGACTTGTATATTGTCGGTAATATTAAATGGGCTTGCATTGTCCTGTACTACCCCAACAATATTTGAAACCCCAACAAGGATTACACTTTTCAGGCAGTTTGTTTGTCTGCTATGGTAAACCCGCCTTATCGAATGTAAAAAATCTCCAAAATATTGAGCATTTATTCCTTCTACCTCATCAATAATTAAAATACATTTTTTATTATTAAGCTTTTCTATTTCATAAAATAGCTTTGAGATATTTGTGATCTGAAAATTAGTATTCCAAAATTTATTAATGTTTTCTGTCAATATTTCTAAAAAAGTTTCTTTAGGGGTAGCTTTAAAATCCTCATAATTTATATAAGCTACTTTATAGTTTCTCGTTTCCAATTCGTCGGCAAGTTGTCTGAAATAAGTGCTTTTCCCTGTTTGCCGTGGTGCCCAAATAGTGAAATATCGTTCGTCTTCAACCAATTCAATTCCTTTGTTGATCAAATCATGACGTACTATTGTATAATGTTTCAGTGGATTATTAGGGCCTGAGGTATTAAATTTTTTCATATTATTATCGTTTTTATTTACCATTTATCTTCGTCATAATAAATTATAAAAGTAGATATTTTTATATTGGCGATAGTTTCTGTTTTGTCGATAACATTTTTGGGTTGGTTAATATTGTTTGGCATAAAAACAAGGTA